>JAQGGV010000057.1 GCA_028289185.1 Candidatus Saccharimonadota bacterium | reverse complement strand
CAGGAAAGGCGATCACACGTTTGACGATGTATTCGTCGGGGTTTCCGGCAGTAAACTGAGGGTTTTTAAAGACGATAACTTGTCCGCGGTTCGGAATGTACTGCTTGTTTTGTAGTTCTGACCAGGTGACTGGCAGGCGGTCGACGATCAAGCGGTCGCCGGTATACAAAGTCTTTTCCATGCTCGGGCCCTCGACGTTGAAACTACGAAACACAAAGGTGTTGATAACAATTGTTCCAATCAGGACGGCAACGATGAAAAACAGTAGTCCACCGAAATCTTTGAGCCAAGGATGGCGTTGTACAAAACTCTTTTCAATCTGTTCCATGCCTACCTACTATATAGGATGAGGCTTAAATGTACCAGTCGCAACCAGGAGGGGCTCGCCCCTCCTTTTTCTTTTGTCATAAGCGTCAAAGTTTTGTATAGTAGACTGAGTATTTATGGCGAGACCAACATCATCAATGGAAGGATTTATCAACCGTCCGACCGATCGGAAGGTAGGCGGTGTTATTGGTGGGCAGCAATTACAGTCCCAGAAAAAACAGGACACACCACCGCCAAAAGAGGAAAAGAAAGAAGAGAAAAGAGAAAAACAGGAGGGTCCACGTCTGAGCCGTGCTGGGATTAGTCGCGATGAGATCAATGCGTCGCTAACTGGTATCGATGACCTCGAGACCGAACCCGAGCAGCCAAAAAAAGGCCGCAAACCGCACGCGCCGAAATCAAAGAAGCGCAAGTGGATTGTTCGCATCATCCTACTCATCCTCGTTATTTTTCTTGGTATCGGTGGCTATTTTGCCTACAAGACGATTACTGCTAGCGGTAATGTGCTCAAAGGTAGTATCTTTGATGTCTTCCAAAACCAGCCACTCAAGCAAGACGATAATGGCCGTAGTAATATTTTGGTGCTCGGTACATCAGAGGACGACCCGGGTCATCAGGCTGGTAACTTGACCGACTCGATGATGATTATGAGTATCGATCAGAACAAGAAAAATGCCTTTTTGATAAGTATCCCGCGTGACCTATATGTGAAGTATGGGCAGGCATGTGACTCTGGCTACGCGGGTAAAATCAACGTGTACTATAGCTGTGTCCACAGTGGCAGCGGCGTTGATGCTGATCGTAATGCACTGACCAAAACAGCCAGTTTTGTGGGTGACATCTTTGGCCTCGACGTTCAGTACGGCGTGAATGTTAATTACACTGTTATGCGTGAGATGGTGAATGCTGTCGGTGGTTCAATCACCGTTAATATCGAAGGTGATGGTGATGTTCCGGCTGGTGTCAAAGCTGGCAGTGTGATGGATAGTAACTTTGACTGGAAGTGTGGCGTCGGCGATCGCAAAGTAACGCACGCCCAAGTACTAGCGCGCTGTCCGCCAAGCGGCCACTTTATCGATTATGGCCCCGGCCCACAGGTGCTCGACGCTGAACATGCACTGTATTTGGCGCAGGCACGGGGTGATTCAGCACCGACATGGGGGCTGGCGCAGTCGAACTTTGACCGCGAGAAAAACCAGCAAAAAATCATCAAAGCCCTCCGCGAAAAAGCCGTTACAGCCGGTGTGCTATCTGACTTCGGTAAGGTTTCGAGCATCATTGACGCCCTGGGGAACAATCTGCGCACAACCTTCGAGACCAAAGAATTCCATACGCTTGTCTCTCTGGCTCAGGACATTAAGGATAACGACATTCAATCGATCAGCCTTATTGACGGCGTAAATGGCGCCAAGCCAGTTATGACAACTGGTAATGTTGATGGGCAAAGTGTTGTTGAGCCAGCCGCCGGTACGTATGATTATAGTGACTTGCAACTAGCTATCCAGCAGCGCATGTCGTCTGACCCTGTCATTCGCGAAGCTGCCCCAATCGCCATCTACAACGGATCGGGTGTCGCCGGAGTTGCGCAGACAGAGTCAGGCAAGCTAAAGGCTGACAAGTTTGTTGTTGATAGCGTTGGTAACGCACCAAAGGGTGACTATGCGCAGTATGTGTTGTACCAGATAGGTGATGGCAATGCCGGGACGCTTGCTAAACTCCAGCAGCGTTATAACATCAAGGTTACTCCAGGCGCACCGCCTATCATAGTTGATTCGACCGCCAAATTTGTGCTGATAATCGGCGTTCAGCCAACGACTACAAGTAACAATTAGCACAGACTCATCCCTCCAGTTGTCTACGAAGTAAATTCGTAGTCAACTTCCTCTCCCTCTAAGGCCAGTACAGGGTACTGGTGCCAAAGGCATACGTGCATAGTGTTGTACTTTAGGGGGTGGAAACTCTATGCGAATTCACTTCGCGTAGAGTTGGAGGGGCAAGCCCCTCCTGCTATACTAGGAAGGATTATGGAATTCCTAAGGGTTGTTCGACGTCGGTCGGTATTGAGCGAGACGATCTACATCTTGCTTAATATTGCACTTGCAGGCGCTATTTTGGTGTTTACTATTTCGACTGGTACGCCGTGGGCAGCGATTGTATTGGTACTGCTCAGTAAATGGCGAATTCTGGCCGTTCGCCCACGTTTCTGGTTTGCTCACCTCGAGGCAAATATGGTCGACATCATTGTTAGCATCGGTGTCGTTATCCTGATGTACCTGGCGGGGCAGTCAACGTCGAGTGGGGTTTTGGTTCAGGTAGTACTGGCGATTCTGTATGCCGCATGGCTATTGTTCCTAAAACCTCGTACTCGTCGTAGCTACGTTGCGACTCAGGCCGCAGTCGCGCTTTTTGTCGGTAGTTTTGCACTCGAAAGCCTGTCATATGAGTGGCCATCGTCCCTTGTGGTTATCGTATTATGGCTGATTGGCTATGCCTGCGCGCGACATGTACTGGTGTCACATTCAGACGACGAAATTCGATTCCTGAGCCTCCTATGGGCATTCGTCACGGCCGAGATCGGCTGGCTGTCATACCACTGGACAATTGCGTATACGTTGCCATTTGGTGGTGGGCTCAAGTTGCCGCAGGCGACGCTCCTGCTGCTCGGAATTAGTTTTCTGGCCGAGCGGACGTACTCGTCGTATATGAAGCACCAGGCTATTCGCTTCAACGATATCGTGCTGCCAATGCTACTGGTTGTCGGGGTGATTTTTATCCTTATGACACTATTCAATTCGGCCAGCATCGGCAGTAGTGTTTAACAAAACGTATCAGTGAAATATCAGTTAATTTAGATAGAGTGGGAACAATATGGAAGAGGAAAAACAGAAACCAACGAGCAAATCGACAGCAAGCTTTAAAGTGGTCGGTCGTCGTTCACGTTCCAAAACCAGCAGATACGCTGCGGTCATTGTACTTATTTTGATTGCTTGTTTCACCGCCGGACTCGGCGGTGGTTTCATTGCTTCCCGACTATCTGGCACATCGTCATTAACCCGTTCAAGTAGTGGTGATGGCAACGCTGTTATCAGCCAGGACGAGGAAGACATTTCATCTGTTGCTAGCAAGGTTGGTCCAAGTGTCGTATCGATCATGACCAAGGAACAAACGCAGTCCTTCCAGGGCGTACAGACTCAAGAAGGTGCTGGTAGTGGCATCATTATCAGTAGTGATGGCTATATTTTGACCAACAAACACGTCGTGTCTGGTAGTAGCCAATTATCGGTCGTGACCAGCGACGGTACTGTCTATGACAACGCAAAAGTTGTTGGTACTGATCCGCTCAACGATCTTGCCTTTGTTAAAATCGACGGTGTCAGCAACCTGAGCGCGGCCACACTCGGCGATTCTAGCTCGGTTCGTATCGGACAGAAGGTCGTCGCGATTGGTAACTCGCTCGGAGAGTACCAAAATACCGTCACCAGCGGTATTATCTCTGGAACTGGTCGACCAATCTCTGCCCAAGAGGGTGACACTGTCGAAAATCTGACTGATTTGCTGCAGACAGACGCGGCTATCAACCCTGGCAACTCTGGTGGTCCGCTCGTGAACCTTAGTGGTCAGGTGATCGGTATTAACACTGCGATTGCTGCCGACGCACAGAGCATTGGTTTCTCGATTCCGATTAATTCAACCAAGGGTATCATCAAGAACCTACTCAAGACTGGCAAAGTGGAGCGAGCCTACCTAGGTGTCAACTATGTTAGCATCACACCAGAACTCGCCAAACAGTACAATCTACCTGTTAAACAAGGTGCATATGTGGCATCTGACAGCGGCTCGAGCATTATCGCTGGCGGCCCGGCCGACAAGGCAGGTATCAAGGACAAAGACGTCATTACCAAGGTTGGCGACATTAATGTTGGCGATCAGGGTAGTGTTAGTAGTCTTGTGTCTGAGTACACCATTGGTGACCAGGTGCAGCTGACTATCCTTCGTGGTGGCAAAACGATGACAGTTACTGTCACCTTGCAGCAATACACTCAAGGTTCTTAACGCGTAAAGTGAGTCACGAAGCCTTCGGTCTGGAGGTGTTTGAACCCAAGACCTTTGGCGAAATCGATAATCTTGTGTTGTTGACGCGGATCCGATTCCAGGAGTATATGACCACCGGGACGCAGCTGTAAAGTTGCTTGTTCGAGGAGCCGTTTAATGAGCGCCAATCCGCCGTCACCCGCATAGAGCGCGCCCGACGGTTCTGCCTGTGTATCGGTCGAAACATCCCAGGCGCGGTCGACGTAGGGCAGGTTGGCGATGATGATATCGACGACGGTACCATATCCACGTAATAGGTCGTTTTTCAAAAATGCTACGTCTGCCTGAAGTGCTTCGGCATTTTCGCGGGCTAGGTTGAGCGTGTGAGTGTCGTTATCGGTTAGTGTGACATCGAGCTCTGGCCATTCTAGTTTGGCGGTGATGCCCAGGCAGCCGGTGCCGGTGCCGACGTCGACCAGCTTCATTTTCTCTGGTAACAGGGGTAAATTGTGTGGAACAATATCGTGCAGCAGATGAATAATCGCCTCGGACTCAGGGCGAGGAATGAGTGCCGATGGTGTGGTTTTGAACCGCCGGCCATAGAATTCTTTGTGGCCGATGATGTAGGCGACTGGCGTGTGCTCAAGCCTCAGTTCCAGTCGGGCACTGGCGATGTCTTCGTGTTTGTCATCAAGTATTTCGTCACCGTGTGCATGCAGATGCGTCCGTGGTTCTCGCATAGTATGCGAGAGGATTAATTCGGCATCCAGACGTGCTGAGGCAATGCCGGCATCTGCCAGCATGTGGGTCGCCTCGTCCAGCCACTCGTCAATTGTCATAGTCTCATTATCTCACAGTTGTTAAGTGGCGTTTTTGGCAGCAAGCTCGCGCTCGTAAGCCTGTAAATGCTCGATAATATCGTCGATCTGACCATTCATAGCAGCCGGGATGGCACTACGACTATAGCCGATACGATGATCGGTGATACGGTCCTGGGGGAAGTTATAGGTACGAATCTTCTCGCTACGGTCACCAGTTCCAATTAAACCTCGGCGCTCGGCATCGAGTTTGGCATTTTCGGCATCGAGTTTTTGCTGCAACAAGCGACTACGTAGGACACTCATGGCCTTTTCCTTGTTCTTCAGCTGTGACTTTTCGTCCTGGTTAATGACGACCATTCCAGAGGGGATATGAGTAATACGCACGGCGCTATCGGTCGTGTTAACCGATTGACCACCATGACCACCAGACCGGTAAATGTCGATACGCAGGTCATTAGCATTGATTTCAAGGTCTGTTTCTTGGGCTTCAGGTAAAACAGCAACAGTCACGGTACTGGTATGGATGCGGCCTTGTGATTCAGTTGCGGGCACACGTTGTACGCGGTGGACGCCAGACTCAAACTTCAATCGGGCGTATGGCGCATCACCAAGGACCTTAAAGATAACTTCCTTGTAGCCACCGGTATCGTTGGCGCTCTCATTGATGAGCTCGGTTTTGAGGCTGTTTGCTTCGCAGTAGCGTAAATACATGCGGTAGAGTTCAGCCGCGAATAGGCTGGCCTCGTCGCCACCAGCGCCGGCACGGATTTCGATGATGACGTTTTTGTCGTCGTTGGGGTCGCGAGGGGCAAGCATGATGAATAGCTCGTCATCTAGTTGAGTGAGTCGCTCCTCGGTTTCGGCCGCCTCAGCTTTTGCCAGTTCCGCTAACTCGTCGCCCCCGCCTGATAACTCTCTGGCCTCTGTTAACTGCTGCTCAAGCGTTTCGCGTAACGTGACTTTTTCGATGATCGACTCAAGCTCGCTCAAGCGTTTGTTCTTGCCACTGAAATCAGGGTCGCTATAGGCATCCGGCGTCGCCAAAAAGTCACTGAGCAGTTTTTTCTCGGCGTTTAGGTCATCGATGTTTAGATTTATCTTTGGCATGTTATCCTCATTGTAACAAAAAGAGACCTCGTTTCCGGGGTCTCAGTCTGTATAAAATAGTTATTCTTCAGTCGTTGCTTTTTTAGTGCTCGCAGCTTTGGCCTTTTTAGCCTTGTTTGCAAGTTGTTCCTTGCGGGCTTCAGCAGCAGCAGCACGGGCTTTAAAGCGGTCAACGCGACCTTCGGTGTCGATGATTTTCTCTTCACCGGTAAAGAATGGGTGAGACGCGCTAGAGATGTGGACCTTAATCAATGGGTACTCGTTGCCGTCTTCCCATTTGATAGTGTCATCAGTCGCAGCGGTCGACTGGGTTAAAAAGGCGAACTTAGCCTGATCGTCGGAAAAGACGACAGGACGGTAGGTTGCCGGGTGCAAATTACTCTTCATATCTGGATTATTGTAGCGCAACCCCGAGGAAATGTCAAAGGGTGGTTAAAGGGTTCTATTTATCGTGATGAATTTTCACTGGTGGTTCGACGGTCTGTGTAATGTGGAGCATGTGTGATGCTGCCTCACGCAGGCCGATACGGCGAGTTTTTTCTTGTTCGATTTTCTTGTGGAGTTTATCGAGTGCCTCGACGGTTTTAGGATTTTGAACAAGGAGTTTGAACTCTTTTTCGATCTCTTCGATATCGCTATCCAGCAGATCTTCAAGGCCGACATAGGTGTTACGAGCACCCTTGGTCGCACGAATAAGTTCATCGAGCTTTAGTTGGACTGCTTTGCCATCGCGGTTTTGGGTATTTTGAATCAGGAAGACCATCAGGAACGTGACGATAGTTGTACTGGTGTTAATAACCAATTGCCAGGTGTCAGAGTAGTGAAAGAGGGGACCAGTGGCTGCCCAGATCAGGACAATCAAAATAGCACCGAGGAATGTACTCGCAGTTCCTGTCCAGATAGATATCCTGTTGGCAGCGATTCGGAAAGCATTTTTCATAATGGGCTCAGTATAGCACTAATGCTTTCACGGCGACAGACCCCGGTTGACATAAAATTGTACCTCTGTTACACTACGTCGGTAACAATTTTTAATGACACAACCGTTGGCACACTCCTGGATATTCAGGGTCAGCGGTGAGGAAAAAGGAGTAACGATATGACTGTAGAAGTCGATATTAAACAGCTGCTCGAAGCTGGTGTTCACTTTGGACACAAAACGAGCCGTTGGCACCCTAAAATGGCGCCATACATTCATAGCAAACGCCAGGAAAGCCACATCATTGACCTGACAAAGACCGTCGAAGGTTTGGACAAAGCATTACCATTCCTGACGAAGGTTGCAGCGAGTGGTAAGCAAGTACTATTTGTTGGTACTAAAAAGCAAGCCAAGGACGCAGTTCGTGCAGTCGCCGAGAAATACAACCAACCATACGTTACCGAACGTTGGATTGGCGGAATGCTGACGAACGTCGCAACGGTTAACCAGCAGGTCAAAAAGCTCAAAGACCTTGAAAAGCGTATGGAAAGTGGTGATCTTGAAAAGCGCTACAACAAGCTTGAAGTACAACGTTTTGCCGAGGAAATCGAAGAATTGAACCTCAAATATAGTGGTATCAAGGATCTGAATGGTCGTCCTGGCGCAATCGTTATCGTCGATGTCTTGGTTGACGAAAACGCCGTCAAGGAAGCGAAAGTTTTGGGCGTACCAGTCGTCGGTGTTGTTGACACGAACGCAGACCCAAGCGTGATTGACTACGTTGTTCCTGGTAACGACGATGCAATCAAGGGTACATCGTTGCTGCTTGATTACTTTGGCCAAGCAGTCGGTGAGGGACTATCAGCTAAGAAGGTGGAGGAATAGACATGTCGGTTAGTATTGACGACATCAAGAAGCTAAAGGCACTAACTGGTATCGGTTTGACCGACGCCAAGGTTGCGCTTGTCGAGGCTGATGGTAACTTTGACAAAGCCCTGGAAGCACTTCGTAAGAAGGGTGTGACTAAGGCTGAGAAGAAGGGCGATCGCGAGACTCGCGAGGGAATCATCGAAAGCTATGTCCACTCCAATCGTATCGGTGTTGTTGTCGAAGTAAACTGTGAAACAGACTTTGTTGCTCGCCTGCCAGAATTCAAGGAATTTGCTCACCAAATGGCTATGCAAATTGCCGCCTTTTCGCCGCAGTACTCAACAATCGAAGACATCCCAACAGATGTCTATGAAGCCAAGAAAAAGGAACTGCTAGAAAGCGATGCTCTGAAGGGTAAGCCAGCAGAAATGGCCGAGAAAATCGTCGAAGGTCAGCTCAAAAAGCACTTCGCCGAACAAGTTTTGGCCGAGCAGCCATATGTGCTGGACGACTCTCGAACAGTCAGCGAGCGCATCAAAGAACAGATCACGCTCAACGGCGAAAACATTCGTGTTTCGCAGTGGAAGCGCATCGAACTTGGTGTGACCGAATAGTCCGTCGGCAACTTTCTCAATAACTCCCGGTTCGTCCGGGAGTTATTTTGTTGGACAAGGGGGGATGCATATAGTAAAATCAAAACATCCATTTGGCAAGTCTCCAGACAGGAAATGACATGGACGCAGTTTTGCAGCAAGGTTTCGAGATCGCAGATCGGGCTTGGCCACTCGTGGCCGTCGTGGGCATTTGGGTACTTGGTACCAAGATTGCCAAACGGCTCGGCTGGGTTAGCTCCAGCTATATCGGCAGCGAGTCCACTGAGGACGAGCGATAATGCTGATGAAACGACCCGGGCGATTCCCGTCGTGGCCATCCACTGATGCTCAACGTTGGCGCCGGTTCCGGTGGGGATGCTTGGCGTTGGCGATTGCGTTTGCAGCCGTTCCGCTGTACTCGGTCGTCGTCGACGTGCAGAGCGCCAA
>JAQGGV010000034.1 GCA_028289185.1 Candidatus Saccharimonadota bacterium | reverse complement strand
GTAGTAATTGCCGTTGTAGTAGTAAGGGTAATTGCTACTATATGATGTTGTGTAACCACCTTGCTGTGGCTGAGTGTAGTAGTAGCCGTTGTTGTAGTACGGGTACGAGCTGCTATAAGAAGTCGTGTAACCGCCCTGTTGAGGTTGGTTATAGTAGTAACCATTGTTGTAGTAAGGATAGTTACTACTGTACGACGTGGTGTAGCCGCCTTGTTGTGGTGAGTTGTAGTAATAGCCGTTGTTGTAGTACGGGTAACTCGATGTGTAGTAGTTGGTATATGAACCACAGCTACTGCTACATTGGCCGCTATGGTAGTAACCATTGTAATAGTATGGATAGGTAGTGCTGTATGAAGCGCTATATGAAGCACCGTACGTAGGGTTGTTGTAGTAGTTCGTATTGGTGCCGTAGCTACTGCCAGAGCCATAGGTTGGGTTGCTGTAGTAGTTAGTGTTGGTGCCATAGCCGGATGAGCTACCATATGTAGGATTGTTATAGTAGTTGGTGTTTGTACCGTAACTGCTACTAGAACCGTATGTTGGGTTATTGTAGTAATTTGTGTTTGTACCACTACCGTATGAACTACCATACGTCGGGTTGCTGTAGTAGTTAGTGTTCGTACCGTACGAACCACCGTATGCACTGTACGACGCGCTACCACTTACACCATAGTATGATGCCGCAAAGGCGCTCGTGCCAGATTTTGCAACCGATCCAACTGTCAAAACCGTTGCGAGCAACAGGACAAATGAACCTGCGACAACAATCCAGTTAGAACGGATATATTTGATATGATTTACCACTCCACGTAACCTATTCATGAGACTCTCCCTCCAAGAATTATCTACTCTCATTTTCCCACCTAGTTGACGGCGCGTCAATACTTTTCTGAGAAATTACAGAATTTCACAGCGCAAACTGCTGAAACCACGAGTACAATGCGATGCCAGATGCAACACCCACGTTCACCGAACGGGTGCTGCCAAACTGCTCAATCGCCACTATTGCCTCGCAGGTCTCAATCATCTGCTGGCTGAGCCCAGGACCCTCGCTACCGAACACCAACACCGCGTTTTCTGGATAGGTAAAACTATGGAGTGGAACACTTCCCTCAATATTGTCGATGCCGATGATATGTTTGCCGGCGGTCGCCAGGATAAACTCCTGGATCGTTGGATGATAATAGACATTCATATAGTGATCGGTTGCCATCGCACCCCGTTTGTTCCATTGTCGACGGCCGACAATATGGACAGCCCGCACATTAAAGGCGTTGGCATTGCGCACGATTGTACCTGCGTTAAAGTCTCGCTCGAGGTTCTCGATGGCAATTTCAACAGGGTAGCGACGCGTATCGAGTTCAGCCTTAATAGCCTCAACGCTCATTCCTTTGAACTCGTCTGTTACATTGCGCGTGTCTAGCTCGTCTGGTTGCATATACCACAGTCTAGCAGTAGTCGGAATAAGTTGATATACTGCTAAGCACAAGGAAATACCATGTCAGCGAAGCCATCCAAACGACACTACGAAAACAATCCGTTTTTTATCGCCAGTAGCGGTATTACGCTGCTTTTTAATCTGGCTCAGGGCGTTGCAATCATGCTCATTATCCTGTCGGTACTCGGACTATTCGGCAATGCCTTCAGCCCGCCACCGGATCCAAATGCCCGTGAGCTGACTTCGGCTGACTTCATGAACACCTTTTCGGGCTGGACAACGACCGAATGGCTGATGCTTGGTGCTGCTTCGCTGATTATCGGACTGGCCATTATTATGATTTCTGCGCTTTTTACAGGAGTCAGCGCGTACACATCGGCACGTTTGGCACAAAATGAAGATGTTCGTATCAGGACGGCTTTTGCTGAATCGTTTGATAAGCTATGGGGCTTCATCTGGCTGCAGATTATTGTCTTTGTCAAAGTCCTGCTATGGTCACTGTTGTTCATTATCCCGGGCATCATCATGGCGGTGCGCTACAGTCTCGCGAATGTCGCCTTTTTCGACGACACCCAGAATCTGCGTGGCAACGATGCTATCAAGGAAAGTTTGCGCCTGACCAAAGGAGCTTGGATCACAACCTATGCATCGACGGCACTGTTCAATATGCTGACGTTCTTTGCAATCAGTAGTGTGGTATCAACAGGGGCAAACGCAGTCCTTTATCGTCAGTTACAAGAGCACAGCGACAAAAAACCAGCTGCACATTGGCTGTCATGGCTGACGCTCGTCCTGCCTTTTGCTTTGATTTCGCTCATTATCTTTGGCCTCATTGCCATCGCAATAGTTGTTGGCCTCCTTGGCCAAAAAACTATCTAGTAACAGATTGATTTAGGTATAAAAATGGGCTATACTCACTAGTTGTTGATTATCACAGTCCTCATTGTGCGGCTGTGTGAAACGCAAATATGAGTACACGCGTATGGAAGTGGCGGGTTCTTGCGAAGCAAGACCAGAAAAATGAGTAGACGCAAAGCGCGTCAGTCTCTATAGAAAAAATGTCATACCATCCAAAGTGTACTTTCCCAGATAAGCAGATGTGGCGGAATTGGTAGACGCGCTACGTTCAGGTCGTAGTGCCCGCAAGGGCGTGGAGGTTCAAGTCCTCTCATCTGTACCAACGACACGACCGGCATAAAGCCGGTCGTTTCTTTGGTACTTTTGGTTACTACGTAGAATGAACGGCACTCATAGAGTCAATAAGCCGCACTAGCTCGGCACACTCGTCATCATCAACATCATTGACTCCAGTTTCACTTCGTAAAGGATCATCCCGAAGTGTAGCGAGTGCATGAGCAGCCTCGCTCTGCAAAAGCGTTCCATATTTTTTTGTGGGAGCATGATATTTATTCAAGCTAGAAAAATACGTAGGAGATTTTGGATCCATAAATATAACCATGGTATAGGTAGTTGTTATAGATTCCTTTTCTATGTTTAACCTGATAGTCATATCACCCCAGTTATTAACATAGTAGTCAGCATTATACCAATAGCCCTCTGGTCGATCTTCGCGGTCTATTGATATACCCGTAATTTGGTCGTCGCCCAGCATACCCATTAGTGCGTTCAGGTGTTTTATCTTTTCTCCATACATTTCGTACGAATAATGTTCACCACTTTCCATATCTAGCGCATCTACATCAAGTCTCAGAAGTTTGAAAAGTTTTTTGTATGACCTAATCAAATCTGGAAAATCGTACTCGTCGATATTTTTTATAACCTCAAGCCGACCCCTGCCGGAGTATCTTTCTTCTTTAGGCTCTTCATCAAACTCATCTGGCTCTATGCCTAATTGCTCAATTGTTGTCCATTCCGAGTCTTTATATACTCGCTCCGAGTTATCGAGCTGGAGCACTTTCGTATCGGGTTCGACCATCGCAAAGTATGACTCTATAGCAGAAGTGACCCCTAATTCAAGTACCCTGCGTCCAATAGCAGAGAGGTCATGCATACCGGAGTCCAAAGTAGTACGATTAATCCATGTGTCGACAACAACTGATTCGTAACCTTTATACGGCTTCCTATTTCGTCCTTGAAGCGTTACAAGGGCATCCGGTTCTATGCCATGCAGTCGTTCATCATCTTGCCCTCGCAGATAGACGGCAAAAAGGTGAGAATACCATGCCTCTTGATCCATAAGATCTAAACGTGGCATATATAAATATTCAGGTGGTGCCATGGGAGATTTGATACCGGCTCTGAACAGAGCCGTTGCAATTGCCGGATGACTCCCTTCGGCACCCACTTTATCGAGCAGCGATCGTAGGACATCACTCTCCATACCGAAGTCAACCCGAGAAGGCATTGCGTATTCAAACGTATCATCGTCATCGTCAAGTAAAGAGCTCTCTGGAATAACTAACTTTGGATAATCTCGTCTGAATTGATCCTTCTCGAGCTCGTATTTTAGGTAACCATCGCGTTCATCTTGATATTCTTTCATTTGATACCCGTAGCCACGCTCATCAAACCCGTGGACAGGTATCATTTTTAGATTATCAGGATTAGTCATACTCATACTATGTCATATTTTTATTATATTTCAATATTTATCAACGCGACAGTCTCCTCATTGCAAGTAAAACGGGGGTGTACTAAATAAAAATGACCAGTTTTATCTGGTCTTTTTATTAGGTTAATTCCCCTCTATATACCCAGCAAAATCATTGCCGTCATAATCGTGACGAAGACTATCAACCAGCTTTTTTAGATCGCCGCCCTGTTTGACGCCAGTATTCATAATGTCCATCGGGTCAAATATCGCACGAATCGAGGCAAACATTTGCACAATATTTGGGTCAATTTCCTTGTAGGCAAAGATCGCTTTTAACCTGCCCTCGGCAGCCTCACCAATCAAATGACCTCCGTGCTCGGCAACCACAGCCGACCATTCGGCCAGGAGTTTCAGAACCTTTTGCTTATCACTAGGCTTTTTCATGTTCAGTAGTAAACGAGCGTGATAAACGTTTTGTGTTGCGTGGCCGCTCAGTGGCAGATCAACACTGTATTTTTTCTCTAGCTTGTCGATAGCTTTTTGGAAATCCTCCATACGCTCGGTCGGTACAAACGCACCGTACAGCGTACCAGGGTCCGACACATCCTCGTCACCGATCAATGTCATGGTCGGTAGCGTTTCGATGACGCGCAGGTCAGCCGAACGGCTTTCCTTTTCCTCGAGGACAACATAAACCGGCTGACCATCAAAGATTTTGGCAATGCGCTTGCCGATTTTCTTTTTTGCCCGAACATTGTTATCGTCAAATTCCAGTACCGCCACGACGGCAACATCACCACGGTCCAATGCTTCATTGAAAAATGCATAATTATTGCCATTATCAGTTGCGCGCTGCAATATACGCCCATCAATAAGTTCGAAGACGGCAGGGTCCATTGGGCTGAGTACATCGACGGCGTCACGAGCGGTTTCGTAGTCCTGGAATGCAATCGCGCAAACCAGTGGCGCCGTCGAAATCGGTTCGCAGTGCAATATAACCTCGGAAATAACGCCGAGGGTACCCTGACTACCCAAAAACAACGGCGTCAGGTCTATTGAACCGTCACGGTGTTTGACGTCGACAATGTTATAGCCGACGTTATCACGGACTTCGATAGCAATTGAATCAATGAACTTATCGTTGTCATTGATCAGATTGTCGATGCTGCGATAGATTTCGCCCTCGAATGTCTGCATGCCCTTCTTTTTCTCGACATCGCGCTTGCTGATACGGCCAGTCTGCAGGACTTCGCCGTTACTCAGAACGACTTCGACTTGCTTGACCCAGCGCTGCATCGAACCATACTTACCGGTCAGGATACCACTGGCGTTGTTGGCGATAGCCCCGCCGATAGTGCTAAATGACTGCGAGTTTGGATAGGCCGGGATATAGAGACCTTGCAAGCGCAAAGCTTCGTTAAGTGCTTTGAACGTCACGCCAGGCTGGGCGCGGACGAGCTTTTGTTTGCTGTCGACCTCGTAGATGGCATCCAGGTGCGCGACAGTGTTCAGAATGATACCAGAGCCAATTGCAGCACCCGTTTGGTCGCTACCAGCACCACGCGTGGTGATTGGTAGTTTGTGACCCTTTTCGGCCAGTTGCCACGAAAAACGTGCGACTTTGCGAATGTCGCTGGTTGTGCGCGGGTAGATGACCATATCCGGGACAATTGACAGGACGCTTGCGTCCGTCGAGAAACGGCGCCGCACGCCGTCGTTGGTGGTGACTTCCCCAAGCAAGTGCTCACTGAGGTACTGGGCGACTTTACTCATGTGTGTCTATGATACCACAAGCGTAATGGATGAAAAACACCTCTGGAAAAGAGTCGTAAAATTTGTTATGATATGCCTTGAACTTTAGTGGTGGCTGCGTGAAACGCAAATATGTGTAGACACGCTAGCGTGTAGGTCTCTACCATGACACTACATTGCCATTTAGAGTATTCCCCGATAACACGCGGATGTGGTGGAATTGGTAGACACGCTAGCCTTAGGAGCTAGTGCCTCCGGGCGTGAAGGTTCAAGTCCTTTCATCCGTACCAAAGAAAATAGAGGTCATACGACCTCTATTTTCTTTGGTCTAAAAAGCGAAACTGCGCCGAGAGAACAACGGATGTCATTCTCTCGGCGCAGTGATTAGCTCACGCCTCGACGCATGAGTTCGGCCTGATCGGCTGCTAGGCGACGACGAAAGTCGGCGAGCGTCAACATGACTTCCCTGAAATCGGATCGGCTGATCCGTAGCGGAAGCGAATCCTCTGCGAGGTCTCCATAGTCGGCGTCCAGACACTCGATGTGCAGTTGAAGCGACCTGACACGGTCTTGCAAGTCGGCCGTGGGCTGTTGCGAGACATCCTCTTGCTTGCTCATGATTGCCTTTCGGGTCGGATTAGCGGATGGCTATATTTCATTATACCATTTATGTTTAATTATGTCAATTATCAACAGATACCAAAAAACACCCTCTCGGGTGCATCGATTTCTCACTTACTCGGCCTTATCGTCAAGGCGGAAGTAAGTGAGAACCGCATCTCCATATCCACGATTGTCCACCACAACAACTCCAGGTACAGTTGGGCTCTCACTTCTTCCTGGTCTCGATAATACCATAAGCGCTCCAGGCTTTAAAAGACCCATTAATTTCGTAACTGTGGAAAACTGCATGTCGTGATAGGGTGGATCTGCAAAGATTAGGTCAAATTTCGGTCCATCATAGGTGTCAATCCAGCTGGAAACACTTGCTTTTATGATTTTTGTCTTTTCTGTGATTTTGAGCAATTTGACGTTCTCGGCCAGGACCTTTTGTGCAATGCGATCACGCTCGATAAATGTCGCATGGGTCGCCCCGCGGCTAATTGCTTCGATACCCAACGCTCCAGTGCCAGCAAAAGCATCAAGCACCGCTATGCCCTGGACAACTTCGCCGAGACTATTGAACATCGCATTGCGGACACGCTCACTCATAGGATGAGTTTTGGTGCCATCTGGCGAGGCGATAGTTCGTCCACCGAATGTGCCAGCGATGATACGGAGGTTCATTTTTTGGCCTTTTTCGCTTCTGCGTCCAGTGCACATTTATACCATGCCAGCGTGACGGTACGGATAATCTCGGGGATGAGGATAGTTTTGGTTTCACGCGCCATACGGCGAGTCCAGCCGGCGCGGTAGAATTCTTCGTACATACCAAGCTGCACAATACGATTCAGGGATTCGTCAAACAGGGGCATGTAACCCTCGGTTTTGACGCGAACGATGTCGTTGCCACTAGGCGTGCAGTCCAGCAGCCGACCAGTGGCTATCGTGGTCGCAATACCTAGTTCGAACGTAAAGTGCGTCGTCATGACACCCTTTGCGCCCCAGAACTCCCAGTTATTGCGCAGCTGGTGGCGACGGGTTTTACCGGGCATAACCAGCTTTTTGCGTGTCGAGTTGCGCGTTTCCAATCCTTCACCATCGCGGAGCTCTTCTAGCTTTTCCTCGAGAGGATAATGATGCGCGGGGGTCAGGCCATCAACAATTGAGTGTGCCAACCAGGCGGCCTCGAATGACGAACGCTGCTTGTCTCCGTCAACGATTGCTACCGTCAGGTTATGCATGTGGTCCTGAATCATGTCACGCAGACGATTGTCGGTTGGGTCTGTTGGATCCAGATAGTGCCACGGTTCATCCTGACCAGGACTTTTGCGTTTGACGCCGTCCGGTCCGTTCAGTCCCTCGAAGTGCAAAATCTCGCGCTCACTTGGGAAAAACTGACGTTTTGCCAGTAGCGGATGTAGCTCACGTCGAGCAAGGCGATCAATCCGTTGATGAACGCCCATAATCCTACCGGATTTGGTCCGAAATGTTGTACCAGAATACATATAAATTAATTGAGTGTGGTTAAACGTTGATATTTTTCTACATCGGATGCTAACTGCTTATATTGTAACAGGTCTTGGCCAGACTGAACGAAGGCAATGGCCTGTTTTTGCGCCCGTGCAATCAGCTTGGTGTCGCCGAGTGTGGCCACCTGCAGATTTAACTCGCCATGCTGTGCCCGACCGTATATTTCACCTGGTCCACGCATTTGCAGGTCAACTTCTGCCAGGTAAAAACCATCGTTGCTCTTTTCGACTTCCTTTAGGCGCTTACTCGCGGGTTTGCTGTCCGATAACACCAGGAAACAGTAGCTCTGATATTCCGACCGGCCAACACGACCACGTAGCTGGTGTAGCTGTGCCAAACCAAAACGATCGGCGTTCTCGATGAGGATAACAGTTGCGTTTGGTACATCGACGCCAACCTCGACAACGGTGGTACTGACCAGAATATCAGTCTTGCCGGACGAGAAATCAGCCATAACCGCATCCTTTTCGGATGGTTTGAGTTTGCCATGCAGCAACCCGATTTGGCGGTGCTTGAATGGCCCGACGCGCAGCTTTTTGTATTCATCCTGGACGCTTTTGAGTTCGTTGAGCGGGCTGTCGTCAA
>JAQGGV010000020.1 GCA_028289185.1 Candidatus Saccharimonadota bacterium | reverse complement strand
GTACGATTGCACTCACTGGCGGTGCGGCTGGCGGATCAATCGCTGCCCTTGCCACACTGCTGTTTCCCGTTTTGGTCATGGCTATACTGAGTGTCCTAGTTGCTCTGCTGATTCTGGCGGCTCGCCAGGCGCTCATCACCGTCCTTGTTATTCTATCGCCGCTAGCATTTGTTCTGTTCCTGCTACCCAACACCGAAAAACATTTCGAAAAGTGGCGTAGTACTTTCACAACCATGCTGATGGTTTTCCCGATGTTTTCACTCCTATTCGGTGGTTCACAGTTGGCATCATACATCATTATCCAGAACACCAATCAGTTGAGCGTTGTTATTCTGGCGCTCTTTGTCCAAGCAGCACCGCTGGCTTTGACGCCATTCCTGCTGCAATTTAGCGGATCACTGCTTGGCAAAGTGGCTGGCATGGTCAACAATCCACAAAAGGGTCTGGTCGACCGTTCACGCAACTGGTCAAAGGACCGTGCCGATACACTGGCCAAACGAAAACGAGCCCAGAACGAAGGTGGGAACTGGCTGCGTCGCCCAACGCCGGGCCGTATTGCCTATCGTCGTGACATGGCTAGACGCAACCGTGAGGATCGCAAGAAATCGTACGAGTCGCAGCTGGATGCCTCGTGGTCTGGAGATGAACGTTCCAAGACTATACAGACAGATATGAAAACTTCTGAACTCCGTCAGAGTACCAACAAGGCGGTCGTCGAAAGGATCTTTGAAACTCAGAAGCAATTGACTCCTGAACTTATGGCAATGGCCGGCACGCAGCGCCTGGAACAAGCGCACGTCAAGCAACTACAGGCTGCTGAGGGTGCACGTTGGGACGAGGCTATGACAGGCAAGGTTGCCGGGGATGCGTCGCATCCATTTGGCCAATTCTCGGCTGCAGCCAACACTGTTATGCGTGAGCAGAATATTGCCGATAACAACGCTGCTATTGCGCAGGCACTGCAAAAAAGTGAATTTGCCAATGTCCTGAGTAAGGATATTGACCTACAGATTCGTGCCGGTGGTATTGGTGGCGAAAAGGGTGCTATCAAGGTCAAAGCCAAAGCTATCAGTGCCGTGGTCGAAGCTGGTATTGAGGATGTAAAGGCGATCAAGACGGCGTCCGATATCAAGCCTGGAGACATCGAAGAAATGTCACGTGAATTCAAGAAGGCTGTCGATACTGGCGACCTGGCATCACTCCGCGCGCATACCGATATGTTGGGTTCGTCAAAGGATGCTGGTATCAACAGACTGCGTGAGTTGCTTATCAAACACGAGGATAAAATCGTTGGCAATACCGAGATTATTGAAACGTATCGACACCACGTCAACGGCAATGCCGAGATCAACCAAGGTGCCGAGGATATTGGTGTCTGGAGTCGTGACGCATTTGACGATCCTAAGACCGGCAAAAAGGCTTGGCGAACCATGGAAGAAGTCGGCAAGGACTTTATTACCTGGAAGAACATGACCTCATCGTCATTTGCCGGTATGAAGGCGTCGACACAAAAGATTGCTTTGACGGTCAAGGATCCAAAAACAGGTCGTTGGGCAATCACCGACGAAATCGCCAGGGACATTATGAGCTCGCCGGTCTCACGCGCCAACTTGAAGGAAGACGTCAAGCCGCTCATGAAGGCTCGCGCAGAAGGTCGTTTGCGTACTGATGCTGATGGCAAATTAGAGGAAGTCTGGCCAGTTAGATAGTCGTGCTTATTGCCCTCAGGCATAAACGCCATGACCACCGTTATCTATATTGACTTTTAAGCATAAACATGCTATTATAAGGAAGTATTATGCCGACCCACGAAACCCCTGTTACAACAGACATGTACTCGGCCTTTAGGGCAGAGGACTTTTCGGGTATTCCATCAAATGATTGGTACCTCATGGGTCCTGGCGAAGATTCTCGTATCAAGGTGCAAAAAAACTTTATAGCCAGCGACGAGTCAGACAATCCTGGCATTGACTATACCAAGGTTGGAACGATTGATTACAAGAGCCTCGAGACCTCGTACTATGGTCTGCTGAGTGATGCAATCGAAACTGGCGATGATGTCTTTTATGAACAAGTCGCACGAAAGCTCGCCGAGCTGTACCGTCACCAGGAAGTCGCACGTCTAGTTGGGTCATTCGTGATGAACGAGCGTTTGGTAAACCAACAGCACAGCCTAAAGGCAACAATGGACAAAGCCTTGGAATCTGGCGACGACGATGCGTACGAAAAGGCAGGCAGCAAACTTGATCAAACACGCGCACACAAAGAAGTGCTCCGACGTAATGGTAGGGAAGCAATCAACAAGACGCTTTCGGCAAACCGTGCGGAAACAATGAACGAAGAAATCTTCGGACAACTCGAACAACGCGACTTTGACATCGCCCTTGCGCCATATGTTGCCAGTGCCCAGACACTCACCGATACACTGCCAGAAGCACGTGATTTATTGGAACGTGTTGGTGATGCGTGGGACCGCAATCCAGGAAGCTATGATTTCGCTATTGAGCCAGAAACACTGGCATTACTAAAGGGCGATTTACTCGAAACATTTCCCCGTCTAGGTGACGCTTTGGCACCACACGAAGTTCGTAAAGTCGGCATGGATGAAACGGTTGAGTGGACTAATAAAGTCCTGGAGGCCATTGGTCTGGACGACAAGAATTGGCATGCAAACAAAGTCATCGGCAGCAACAAATCCGCAGATACAAAAGTTCGTGAAAAGGTCATTGAGTTTGGTGACGGTCGTGCCGAGTTTGCATCGACGACTGCTATGAACGAAACAAATGTTCACGAAGCAATTGGGCATGCCTATCGTGCCGCACAGGCCCAGGCACAGCAGGACCCATCACTCCATTCCAAGATGCCGGGTACAGATGATTTCGAGGAATCATTTGCAACTGCTTTGCAGCAACTCATTTCTGGGAAGCCACGTATTGCTGGCCAGCGATATGTCCTGGCATACGGTCTAGGCAAAGGTATGGATCGTGGCGGCGAGCCACGTAATTTCCGTGAAACATACGAAATGTTGTATGACATGGTCGTAATTGATGATACATCGGCTGGAAAGCAACTCGATCGCCAGGCGTCCCAAGTTAAAGCCTACAAAGAATCAAATCGTATTCGTCGTGGTGGCACACTCGATGCGCGTGATTTGTCGTACTTCCTAGGCTGCAAGAAGTCCTATACCTGGATGAACGAAATCGCCAAACTACCAGCTGAGCAGCGCAAAGCAAAACTTGCGTGGGTTCTAAGTGGCCTATTTGACCCAACAAATCCAGAACAAGCCGACAAGTTCCCTCAAGTGGGCGTAGGAGAAGTATAATGGTACGAGTGAAGAAAACAGTTGCAACGATTGGACGACAAGCATTAATCGACATGCCAGCATGTGGTATTTCTGCGGTGCCAGCCAAAATCGATACCGGCGCTGACAGTTCCGCTATATGGGCGAGTTCGGTCAAAGAACATGAAGGCGTATTGTCATTCGTGCTTTTTGATCGTGATTCACCACACTACAGCGGTGACATTATAACAACCGACCAATTCGAAATTGTTTCCGTCAAGAACTCATTCGGCAAAGCGGAATATCGCTACAAGGTGAAGTTGCTGACGAAAATTGAGGACAAGAACATAAAGGTTCAATACACATTGTCCGATCGTTCACATAGCAAATACCCAATTCTGATTGGTCGTAATACACTTCGTGGCCGTTTTGTGGTTGATGTATCCAAGCAGCTCGAGGACGATCACAACGACAAAGTCTTGCTACTGAGCGTAAAGCGTACCGACAATATTGAAAACATGGTAAAGAATATCGAGAAATATAGTGACGGAAAAGTTTCGATGGACTACGCGCGCTACGACGATCTGGTTATTCGATTCAAGGACGGTATTATGTCGGTTACGATTGATCGTCTGGGTACGGAAGTGACGGATTATAGTCTGGTACATTTCAAAACCACGATCGAGCGTGATGTTACCGCAGCGATTGCTCGCTACGTACTCGCGAGCGGTGGTCGCATTGTTGACGAAGCCGTGCAGTACTTCCCGGGTATGAGCAAGCTGTATCAATACAGTATTTTGTCACAGGCCGGCATCCGCGTGCCTGACTCGGTGTTTGTTGTTACAAGCGAGTTGCAAGGTTCATATGACATGTTTGTAGAGGAATTGGGGCTACCATTTGTACTAAAGGGTATCCACGCCAGTCGTGGCGATTTGAATGTTGTCGTAAATTCCAAAAAAGATTTCACAAAAGCAGCTAAGGAAGTCGAGAAAAACGAAGCCTACGTTGTTGCGCAGAAGTTCATCCCGAATTCCGGTGATTATCGTGTGTTGGTATTCGGTAAAAAAATCTACCTCGTCATCCACCGTGTTCGCAAAGATGACACAACCCACCTGAACAATACGTCAATGGGAGGCACGGCGACGCTTGTCCCTGCAACTGACCTACCGGCCAAGATTCAGACTGACAGTATCCATGCGGCCGCTGTGATGAATAGGCGAATTTCTGGGGTTGATGTCATACAGGACACCAGCACAGGTGAATGGCTTTTCCTAGAAGTAAACGACGGTCCACAGATTGCGACGGGCGCTTTCGTCGAGGAAAAACACCAAGCTCTAGCCAGCTTTTTTATAAAGGAATTGGAGAAATAATATGCGTATAGCGATACTTTCAAAGGGCAGTGCCAACTATTCTACTCGTCGACTCAAGGAAGTTGCCGAAGCTCGTGGACACGAAGTCCATGTCATTAACTATGCCAAATGTTACGTTTCGATTGAAAAGGATCAACCTGTTGTTCGTTACAAAGGTAAGTCACTAAAGGATTTTGATGCGATTATTCCGCGTATCGCCCAGACCTACACTAAGTACGGTACGGCTATCGTTCGCCAGTTTGAGCATCAGGGTGCATTTAGTACGGCTAGCTCAATTGCGATTGTTCGTTCACGCGACAAATTGCGAGCCTACCAAATTATGGCAAAAGCCGGCGTCGGTATCCCGAAAACTGTCTTTGCACGCGAAACGGCAAACTTTGAGGACGTCGTGGAACTTGCTGGTGGTACACCACTTATTATCAAGGTTGCACGTGGTACGCACGGCAACGGAGTTGTACTAGCCGAAACGCCAAAGGCTGCCAAGGCCGTTATGCAGGCATTCTACGTCGAGGGCGTGAACTTCCTGGTACAGGAGTTCGTCAAAGAATCAGCCGGTGAGGATATTCGCGTGATTGTTGTTGGTGGTCGAGTTGTCGCCAGCGTCAAACGCCAAAGCCTTGACGATGATTTCCGTAGTAACACTCATCAGGGTGGACAAGGTTCGCCTGTCAAACTGACCGACGAAGAAAAGAAAACTGCGGTCAAAGCCGCTAAAGCTATGGGACTACCAATTTGTGGTGTCGATTTGATGCGAAGCAACCGTGGTCCGTTGGTGCTGGAAGTCAATTCATCTGCCAGTCTGAAAACGCCAGAACTTGTCGCCAAGCGCGATGTTGCCTCAAAAATTATCGAATACATTGAACAAAATGCCAAGCGCCGCAACAAAAAAGACAAGGTTGGTGCCTAAATGCCGAAATGGGTTAAACCCGTTATTATCACTGTTGCAGCCGTTATCGGCGGCTCACTCCTCTACTGGCAAATGAGCCAGGGCGAATCATTGCTGCGTTTGAACGGCTATAGTTATCACTTCACCGTTATGCGCAGCGACGCCGAACGGGCAAAGGGACTATCGGGGACAAAAAGTCTATCCAGCGATCAAGCGATGATTTTTGTATTCCCACAGGACGGTAGTCTGCCGATGTGGATGAAAGACATGAACTATCCGATTGATATGGTCTGGCTGAATGATGATAAAGAGGTGGTTTATACGGTTAAAGATGCCGAGCCGTCATCATACAATGCCGTAGATCCATCAAAATCGACACAATTTGCATCGCCAACATCCGCCCACTATGTAATTGAACTGCCAAGCGGTACAATAGACCGGACGGGCATCAAAAGCGGCGAACCAGCCGGACTCCCGTCCAACATTTAGGGGGCAAACATGAGCATCGTTTACGCACTTATCTTTGTTATTATTGCACTATTTATTTTGGCGTATTATACACGCCGTCGTTTTGGTATTTTGGCGCTTGCACTATGCGCTGGGGCGCTTTTATCTTCACTTTGGGCAGTTCCGCTTGCAATACTCATCAAACGGTACGGATTTGAACCCGGTTCTCTGCCACTCACAAGCGTCGTTCAAGTGGCGCTTATTCTATTGCCGGCGCTGTTCTTGCTGTACGGTGGTCAGTCATATGGCAAACAACTCCAACGGATTGTTGGAGCGGCATTTTTTGCACTTTTGGCTGCATCATTTTTGATTACGCCACTGGGTAATAGCTTGTCGCCCGATGAAATGGGCTCGTACTATCTAGGGCTTGTAACGGATAACAAACCGATTATCATAACGGTCGCTGTTGTTTACGCACTGATTGATATCATGATTCCGCGCTTGCCCAGCAAAAAGGACAAAAAGAAAAAATAGTTTAGCGTCCGCCGCCAGCGTGTGGTCGGTTGGTTAGTGCTGCTTGGGACATGTCATGCCAAACGACTGTAGCTGCTGTCTCGCTGATTGCGATACCACTTTGCATTGTTTCATTGCCTTCTGAGTAGACGGCCATGTCATATATGACACCATCGTTGCCGTTGCCGTCGTCGACGGTACCTTCGCTATTGATTGTCCAAGGTCCTGTTGTTTTGCCAGTGTAATTCATCCAGCCTTCTTTTTCACGGACGGTTACGCCTTTTGGTACTCCGCCACTAATACCCCAATGCTGGTTATCTTCACCCTTTTCACCTTGGTTCTGTACATGATCGAGCAGGAAGTTTAGGACGAATTTGGATTCTGGTAGTAGTGGTGAGTCAGGGTCAGACAGGAGCGCAACGGTATTTATTTGGTCAAGCGCATCTGTTTGCGACCAGCCCCATTGACCGTTTGGTTCGGCGGCTGTGTTTGAGGTGTGCGCGATGCTCTTGTACAGATCATCGAGGGCGGTAGCACCGCCAAGTTCGGTCCATACCCACGATTCATCGTCGTCGCTACTGCGTTCGATTGTTGGGATGACATGCATTAGTTGTTCAACGGTTAGGGGAATGTTGGCAGGGAAGTCGGGGAATTGTTGATTACCCTCTACGCCGAGCGTGATACCATTTGCTTGGTTTACAAGCAGCAGTTTTGCAACGGTTGCGAATTTGATGGTACTAGCTGTGTCGTAGGTTTTGCCCGCGGCGTTCTCGACGTTTGTATACTCAATAACTTGGCCCGTGTTACGGTCACGAATGGCGATATCAATGTTACCGGTGTAGTCCTGCAGCGCATTGGCCAGGTCGGTATGGAGCGTTGCACTCAGGTCGGGAAGTTGGCTAGGTGTCAGGGTTTTAATGTTAATGACTGGAGCGACAGTCTCGGCTACCATGGCCACGATAGGCGCAACCGGTTTTAACTCAGCATGTGTTGCTTCAACGGTGCCACCGATAGCAGTAACAGCCAATATTCCGGCTGTCGTATTTCTGAGGATGTTACGAGTTTGTGGGCGTTCCATAGTAGATTTTCGTATTCGTGCTATTTTAGCATAAATATAGACAAAAGTCAATAGATTGTATCTGTTAAATCCATAGAAAAAGACCCATCCCGGAGGGTGAGTCTTTTTCTATGGAGGGACCACTGGGGCTTGAACCCAGGACACCCTGCTTAAAAGGCAGGTGCTCTAACCAGCTGAGCTATGGTCCCGTATTTAGCGGAAATGCCGCATAAGCGACCTGCCTAGATTAGCAGTTTATAACGGTATTGTCAATCTGTTGGGGCAGCATCGTGATCGAGTAACCAGGTGACATTACCCTGATGAGTTTCGACAATGCTGACCGCTAATTCAATTGGGAGACTGACACCTTTTTGAGCGGAAGTGATGGCATTCTTTTTGTCTGTACCACTCGCCAGAATGAGGGCGTTTTGGACACCTTGCAGTGCCCGCAGGCTCAGACTGATACGATCTTGTGGCGGTTTGGGTGAATCATGGACGGGAATAACCAGATTATTAGATGGAGACAGGCTGCCGTGTTCCGGAAATAGCGAAAGTGTATGGCCATCCTGACCGACACCGAGCCAAATCAAATCAAACCGTGGCAGGCCGTTGTCGACTGTCGGTAAATCTGCCAGCTGGTCGCTATAATCCTCGGCGGCCTCCTCGGCCGATAAGTCGGACATTGGCCGGACTTTGATTGTCGGTAGTTCACCGATGATTTCATCAATTGACTGCCAATTGTTGTCGCTGCTATCAAGCGAGCCGATGCGCTCATCGCCAATGACGACAGTCACACTTTTCCAGTCAACCGCTTCGGCATAATTTGTCGCGATAATTTTGTACGCCAATAAGGGAGTTGATCCACCCGCGAGTACCCATGTTGCGCGTGCGTATTCGTCGATTGCGGCGTTGAGGATTTTGACAGTTTGTTTGGCAGCAGCCTGCGCCAACTGCGTTTTATCATCAAAAACTTGTATATCACTCATGCTATGGATAGTATGACACATTGTATAGACTGGTGGGTATGCAAATGTGGCAGTTCAGACGGAAAATTCATACGTCGTGGTTAATTGCGATTGAGTCAGGCAGCGTTGTCGTCGGTACTGCTATTGTGCCACTTGTTAACCAAACGTTATTTAGTTCGGTGGCGTGGGCGATTGCTGCACTTGTACTCAGCGTGGTTATTTTGTGGAAACGTTTTATGTTTTTTATCCCGCTCATTATTATCGCAGGGCTATTGATCGGGCTATGGCGCGGATCATCTACATCGGTTCAATTGAGTGTTTTTGAGAATGTTATTGGCCATCAGGCAACGATAACTGGGTCGGTTATTGATGATCCAGACGAGGGAACGCAAAATGGGACACAGATACGACTTGGTAATCTGAGCGCCCATACGACCACGTTGCCTGGCAAAATCTGGGTCAGTACAGGTAGTGGGGCTAGCATCAAACGCGGTGACATCGTAACGGTAAAGGGAAAGTTGGATAAAGGATTTGGAAGTTACGCTGCGACGATATACCAAGCAAAGATTGCCAGCGTCGTGCAACCGCAGCCAGGCGATATTGCACGGCAGGTTCGTGACTGGTTCGCTGACAAAGTACAACTTGCAATCAGTGAACCTGAATCAAGTTTAGGGCTAGGGTATTTGGTTGGGCAGAAACGAGCGCTGTCGCCGGATTTGCAGCAGGCGCTTGTAGTGACCGGTCTGACGCATGTTGTGGTGGCGAGTGGTTATAACCTGACTATCCTTGTGCGATTGGCGCGGCGATTGTTTGTGAAGGTCTCGAAATATCTGTCGGCGTTGTCTGCGACGTCGATGATCTTGGCGTTTATGGCGATAACGGGTGCAAGTCCGAGTATGTCCAGAGCAGGGCTGGTATCAGGTCTCAGTTTGGCTGCTTGGTATTATGGCCGGTCATTCCATCCACTTGTACTATTGCCACTGGCTGCAGCAGTGACGACACTTATCGACCCGACGTATGCCTGGAATGATCTGGGTTGGCAGCTGAGTTTTGCGGCATTTGGTGGGGTGATGATTCTGGCTCCGTTGCTGCAGCGATACTTCTTTGGTGACAAAAAACCCGGGACGGTGCGGCAGATCCTGGGTGAAACAATGAGCGCACATATTGTGACACTGCCGATATTGGTGTTGGCGTTTGGGCAGTTTAGTAATGTGGCGATCTTCTCGAACTTATTAGTACTACCGTTTGTGCCACTCGCCATGCTGCTGACATTTATTGCGGGAATTGGTGGGATTGTTGCGCCTGGGTTTGCGACGATTATAGGCGCACCGGCGCAGTGGTTGCTGGACTATTCGGTGTGGGTGATTAATTACTTTGCCAGCCTGGGTTGGGCTCAGACGGTCGTGACGATCTCGCCACTTATCGTCGCCATTATGTATGCCGTGATTATTGGCGTATGCCTGTATCTGTGGCGGGCGACCAAGTATAATCTGCGCGATGCTAACATGGTTGAGTAGGCGAGTGGAAAAGCCAGTTCGTATCTGTTATAATAAGGGAAATATTCAGTAAATCTGGCGGAGAATCGATATGTCCGGACACAGTAAATGGTCAACAATCAAACGCGAAAAAGGTGCCAAAGATGCCAAGCGCGGTGCTGTTTTTACGCAAATCGGTAACCAAATTGCTATTGCAGCACGCAGCGGTACCGATCCAACGATGAACTCGGCTCTAGCCATGGCAATCGAAAAGGCCAAGCAAGCCAACATGCCAAACGTGAACATCCAGCGGGCAATCGACCGCGTGAATGACAAGAACGCGGCCGTACTAGAGGAAATTAGTTACGAAGGCATGGGTCCGGGTGGCATCGGTATTATTATCGAAACCGCAACCGATAACCGCAACCGCACGTTTCCGGAAGTGCGCAATGCATTGACCAAGAATGGTGGTCGTGTGGCCGATGCTGGGAGCGTGATGTTCCAGTTTGATCGTAAAGGCGCTATACGTGTGGCTGCCACTGGCGAGGATGCGCTTCTAGCTATCCTAGACGCCGGGGCAGAGGATGCTATCGAGGAAGATGGTGACATACTTGTCTATACTGACCAGAAGGATTTGGCCAAAGTTCGTACGGCAATTGTCGATGCGGGGCTTGCGGTTACAGACGCTGAATTGCAATATGTTGCGAAAAATACAATAGAAGTAGGGGAGGTTGAGACGGCCGAAAAGATCCTCAAACTTCTGGATGCGCTCGATGATTTGGATGATGTGGTGAATATTCACACCAATGTCGATATTACAGCAGATATTTAATTAAATTATATTTACAACCCAACAAAATTTCTGTATATTCTAAGAATTATGAGATTTGCGAGGGTATTGTTGTGTATATTCTTATCGGTTTCCCAGTTGGCCGTATTGGTGCCAAGGACGTACGCTGCGCCGTCAGCAAACGTCGTCATCGCGCAAATGTATCCAGGATCCACGGCAGGGGCAACACAGGAATTTGTCGAACTCTATAACAACGCAGTCACTGATGTGAACGTAACTAACTGGTGTGTCAGTTACATCTCGTCGACTGGCGGCACGACAACCAAGCTTGGCTGTTTGACGGCACCGGATAGTCAAACCAAACTATGGATAAAGGCTGGTGGCTATGCGACGTTTGTATCGAATGAGTACAAGGCGGCATTTAACGTCAGTTCCGATGTGTCATTTGCCGGTGGTATGTCCGCAACTGCCGGGCACGTGAAACTCACTGACTCCTCAAACGCAGAAATAGATAGGCTAGGCTGGGGTAGTGCAGCGAGCCCCGAAGGTACATCGACCACTGCCCCATCTGCTGGTAAATCTTTGCAGCGAAAAGTTAATCCCGCTGGACTACAAGATACCGACAATAACGTAAACGACTTCTCTACTGCGACACCGACACTGCATGTATCGAGTGTTTATGAAGTCGTCACCGTTATTGATCTATGTCCAAATATCCCAGACGCTCAGCCGACCGTTCCTAAGGGTTACGCAATTGATGCAAGTGGTAGCTGCCAACCTGATAGTTGTTTGAATATTGACGGGCTGCAAACAAGTGTACCTGATCGTTACGATGCTGACGCAGCCGGAAATTGTATGCAGCATGATGAGTGCGACAACCTGAGTGGAATCCAGACGGACATTCCGGATAATATGATTCGTTCCGGCAGCAATGATTGCGCATGGGATATCGTTCCTCTGCAAATTACAGAAGTGTTACCAAATGCAGTCGGATCTGATACCGGGAATGAATTCATTGAAGTCTACAATCCAACGAATCGTATGATTAATCTGAGTATGTATAGTGTCGCGGTGGGTACGAATCAAGAGAAGACGTACGCCTTTCCAATAGGCAGCACAATTGGGCCAGGTGAGTACCGATCATTTAGCGATAGTGCAATGAAATTTACGTTGGTGAATACATCGAGCCGAGTTGTACTACATGCCATCGATGGATCGAGTCTGGGTGATACCGGTACATATAATTCGCCAGCAGAGGGTGAAAGCTGGGCATTTATCAATGGGGAGTGGCAATATACAAATCAGCCGACACCAGGTACAGAGAATCAGCTGTCGGTTGAGGAAGATACACCAGTCGATGTGACTGACTCTGGTTTGGCCACATGTCCTGCTGGCAAATACCGCAACCCACTTACCAATCGTTGCCGAACAATTGTCGAGGATGCAGCAATCCTGGCAGCATGTGATGAAGGCCAATATAGAAACCCAGAAACAGGTCGCTGCCGTAAAATTGATACAACTTCCCTAACGGCTTGTAAGGATGGGCAGTATAGAAGCGAGGAGACTAATCGTTGTCGCAATATCGTAACGGCAAGCACTCAAAAGCCGTGTAATGATAATCAATTCCGTAGCGAGACGACAAATCGCTGCCATAATCTACCAGTCAGCACGGTTCCTGATGCTGCCTATGCGCTGCAACCTGTAAAGCAGGGAGTAATGGCATTTGTCGGTTGGTCAGCCCTTGGCGGTGCAGGCGTATTGGCTGCTGGATATGCTGGGTGGGAATGGCGTCGTGACCTAGTAGCATTGTGGCGCCGTGTTACTCACCGACTATCTTGATAGCTTTTCAGCCGGTATTCACTTTATTTAGTATAATGATGAGAGTAAACAGGAGTGTAATTTGGAAGAATCATCCGGCCCCAACAAAAAAGCAATTATTGGACTTGTCGTCATCGTCCTATTAGTTATCGCTGCAACCGGTGTTGTCATTGCAACCGGCAATAATAATTCAACAAAGGCGAGCGACACAACAGTCGCATCGACGAGCCCAAGCCCGTCGAGCTCTACAAGCGCAGCGGCTAGTTCATCATCGACTTCATCGTTTAAAGACGGAACTTATAACGCGACTGGTTCTTATGATTCACCTGGCGGTAAGCAATCGGTTGATGTGAAAGTAACGCTTGCAGGTGGAACGGTTACGGATGTATCACTTGTTGGGCATCCAAATGACAGCAATGCCCAAATGTACCAGAGTCAATTTGAATCAGCATACAAAACACAGGTTGTCGGCAAAAAAATTACCGATATCAATTTGAGCCGTGTTGCAGGATCATCGTTGACATCTATCGGGTTCAATAACGCCATTTCGGACATAGAAAAGCAAGCACAAGCATAGGATTATATGGAACCAGCAGCAACCCCGCCGCCGAATCCTACCCCACCACAACTGCCTCAACAGCCACCGATTGTTCCGGCTGTTACTGCTGTACCAATAGCTCCCTCTGTTCCGGTCGCTTCACCTATTTCTGTTACCCCTATTGAACCACCCGTTTCAGGGCCGGCCATACCAGTACCGCCGCCACAACCATCGCCCGTACCTGCACAGGCTCAACCGGCTGCTGTAGTCCAGCAGTCTAGTGGGCCTATCAAACCTCCACTTGGACCGACGCCACCACCTAAACCGCAGCCCAATGTTTTGCCGGATACCGTGCTTGTAGATACATCCGTTGAGCCACTTGTATCTGATAATTTTCAGCCACATGGCGTAACCAAAACGCTTATTGCGCTTGTTGTTATTACAATGTTAAGTATCGGAAGTACTATGGCAGTACTAGCGGCAACGGGTAGTGATAACATGTCCGATCAACCACAAATTGCAGTCACTTCGTCATCAAATACACCCAGTACATCATCATCAACGCAAGCATCGAACCAGGGTGTAGTAGCGACACCAACAACGACACCATCACCGTCCGTTTCACCATCCGTCTCTCCGTCACCCTCTGCAACAGCAACACCTACTACATCAGCAACACCAAAGCCATCATCAGCACCAACGACCACACCAACACCCAGCCCGAGTCCTTCTCCATCTCCGTCCCCGACACTGCCGCCATCTGGTTATTACGACGGCACATACGCTTCGGCAAAAGTAAACTACGCGGTTCCTAGTAGCACAGAGTCAATTACCGTCACGATAGTTCTGACAAATGGTGTCATAACAAACGTATCAATTGCACAGGTATATACAAATGGTACGTCACATAGTTATCAGAATCAGTTTGCGGCAAGTTACAGCTCGGCTGTGATTGGTAAGAAGATATCGGCGTTATCGTTAAGCCGAGTTGGCGGTGCTTCACTCACAACAAACGGATTTAATACTGGCCTGGGCCAAATCAGAACTCATGCAAAAGCATAGTTGGCACTTCGAGGCGATTGGGACAAAATGGTCGATCGATACACTAGATGTACTGCATGATGAGGTAAAAGCTAGGATTACGAGTCTGATCGAAGATTTCGATAGGACATATTCACGTTTTAGAGACGATTCACTTGTGAGTGAAATTGCGGTTAAGACTGGTGAATATGACTTTCCAGAAAATGCCGGCTTACTAATAGAGTTCTACAAACGACTGTACACCGCAACTGACGGTGCTGTTTCCCCGCTTGTTGGAAATATTCTGTCGGATGCGGGTTATGACAAGGACTATTCATTACAGCCAGGCAGTACAACGAAAGCTCCGGTGTGGGATGATGCATTTGTGTGGCACGAGACCCATGTTACGACGAAACTGCCGGTACTTATAGATTTTGGGGCCGCCGGCAAAGGATATCTGGTCGATATCATTTCACGCTATTTGGATGGGTATGGTTTAAATCAATACACAATCGATGGTAGCGGGGATATGCATGTAAGGGGGCATAGTGAAATTATTGGGTTAGAGAATCCTTATGACGCAACAATGGTAATCGGAACTGCTGCTGTCGAGAATGAAAGTCTTTGCGCATCAGCCGTTAATCGTCGTGCGTGGGGAGATTGGCACCATGTTATCGATCCTAGGACGGGGCAGCCAACTAGGGAGATTGTTGCAACGTGGGTTGTTGCGCCAACTACGCTTGAGGCGGATGGACTTGCGACCGCCCTATTCTTTGTGGGTCCAGATAACCTGTCGGCATGGAAATTCACGTATGTTCGGCTATTTGCCGACGGGCATATTGAACATTCACCAAACTTTGTGGGAGAATTATACATATAATGGACTGGATTGATGAACAACTTGGCCGCATAACGATGTATAGGTTGGTGCTGTATTGTCTGATCGCTCTCGATACTATCGCCGCTGGGCTGATGGTTATTGGCAACCTAGGCTTCTCTGTCACTTGGTTTTTGGCCTCGATTGTTACATTTGTGTTTGTATCATATGCGAGTAATCGACTATTTGGATGGTTATTTGGTGTGCATCCTCACAGTGAATCGGCATTGATAACTGGCTTGATTCTGAGTTTATTATTCATGCCACCGACGTCTATTATCGTCATTGTCGAGTATGTTTTGGTGGCGGCAATCGCCATGGCATCAAAATATATCATCGCCGTTCGTAACCGCCACATTTTTAACCCAGCCGCTGTTGCCGCTGTTATTGCAGGTATTGGTGGGTTGGCATTTGCGGGATGGTGGGTTGCGACACCTGCCATGCTGCCGGCTAGTGTTATTACGGCCATTTTGATTTTGTATCGAACAAAAAAAATGCGAGTCGGATTGGTGTTTGTCGTTGTTACGCTTGTTGGGCTATTGGTACAAAAAATCAGTCCAACCGATGCGTTCCTTTCGTGGCCAATCATATTTCTTGCCGGTGTAATGCTCAGTGAGCCTTTGACCCTTCCTCCAAAGGCAAAGCAGCAGTATATTGTTGCGGCAGTTGTCGGAATTTTAATGGTGGTTCCGTTTACTTATGGCCGAATCACAATGACACCTGCACTCGCACTTGTGATAGGTAACCTCGTGGGGTGGTGGTTTGGTCAGCGACAGTCAATAAAGTTACGTTTTGTCGGTAAGAAACAAATGAGTCAATCAACGTATGAATTCACATTTGATACAAAACAGCTCCACTTTAATCCAGGACAATACATGGAAGTAACATTAATACATAAAAAGGCAGATTCTCGTGGCCACCGTCGCATATTTAGCATTGCGTCAAAACTCGGCGAAAACCAGGTGAGCATAGGCATGAAAATACCCGATAAGTCCAGTTCGTTCAAAAAGGCGATGGTTAATTTAAAACCAGGTTCCGTGATGTATGCCACGAGAATCGCGGGTGATTTTGTCTTACCGTCAGATAGTAGCACCCCGATAGTATGTATTGCAGGCGGAATAGGCATTACGCCTTTTGTGAGTTTCATTGAGTCGGCAGATCGCCCGATACAACTTATATACAGTCTGAACTCGATTGCTGATATGAGTTATGGGGAAACACTTCGCCAGCACAATGTTGATGTCACAATCGTCACGCCGGAAGCAGCAAGTCTGCCAGACCCGGACTGGAAGTTGGCACAAGGCCACGTAACGAAGGAGCTACTCGCCAGTCTGATAAACGTAAGCAAACAGCCTATTGTCTATATTTCTGGACCGCCAGCTATGGTTTTGGGTATTCGCAAGATAGTAAAAGAGCTTGGTATAAAGCATGTCAAAGTTGACGAATTTAGCGGCTATTAATAATGAGGAAAGGGCAAATATAAGGAAGGGCTTGTCCGTCCGGTCTTAATTGAAATGAATTCAAAGTTAGCCTCCATCCCCCGAAGCCTGCGCTACACACGGCTTTATTTAATTGAGGTACAATAGGGGTATGAGAATTATTGGGATTGACCCTGGAACGGGTATTTTGGGGTTTGGAGTCGTCGATGTCATTAAAGGAAAGTCGACACTTGTGACTGGCGGTGTCATTACGACACCCGCTCATACACCACTTGACGAACGACTAGAGGAAATTTTTGATGGTCTAACCGAAATTATTGCCGAGACAAAGCCCGAAGTTATGTCGATAGAAAAATTATTCTTTTCACAGAACGTCACAACGGCAATTAGCGTCGCACAAGCACGTGGTGTAGCTATGCTGACCGGACGACGAGCGAAATTACCAATTGCCGAGTACACGCCACAGCAAATCAAACAGACGCTCACTGGATATGGGAAGGCCGATAAAAAACAGGTTCAAGAAATGGTTCGCGTGCAACTAGGGCTAGCCGAAGTGCCAAAACCAGACGACTGCGCTGATGCGCTAGCCGCAGCGATTACACACGCGATGATGAGTCGCGCAGTTATGCCGGAATAACGCAGACGATAGCGGTGACGAGGGCGGCAATGACTGTTGCCTGCAGGTTCATCTTTTGAGTCTTTTTCTTGTCCAAAGCAAGAGCTTGCTTGTCAGTGATATCAACGATTTCACCATCGTCGGCATTTTGTTGTTTGGCCGCAGCAAAGCCAACGCAGAATTTGTTGTGAGCTTGGAGATA
>JAQGGV010000006.1 GCA_028289185.1 Candidatus Saccharimonadota bacterium | reverse complement strand
GCTCACGTCGTTCGAGGTTCCTGCGGAACCCTCACGTTGCTCGCTGGACTCGGGTCCTGCCAAACGGTCCGCGCCTTCTTTTGCTGGCGGGACGACGCTATCAAAAGCGGGTACCGCCCCGCCGTTTGCCACCCGAGCTGGCGCTTCGACGAGAATAACTGGGGCCTCTAAGATAACTGGCGCAATTGGACGAGGTTTGGTAGCAGTAGCGGCGGCAGTGGTAGTTTTGGGCTTGGCGGCGGTCACGAGGGTGGTTAGCAGCTTCAATTGGGGCTGCGACGAGCTAGAAACCTCGAGCAATGAATCGAGTAGTCCGACGGATTGGGGCTTTTCGGCCAAGCGATCACGCAGCACACGGATAATTTGGTCGGCTAGTATGACAGATTGGATACCGTTCTTTTCGAGGTCGTCCAGATTGGCAATGACCGCTGCAATGTCACGATCATCAACGGCACTCAGCAGTTTCTCTACCGCTAGCAGTGGTGGTAGGCCGAGTGTCGTCTGCACTAGATCTAGCGTGATGCCATCCTTGTCATCGGCAAAACTCGACAGTTGGTCTAGTAGGCTGATGCTATCGCGGAAACTGCCGTCGCCACGAGTCGCGATTGCCTCGACGGCCTCACTCGATATTTTCATACCCTCGGCTTTGGCGATTTTTTGCAGCTGCAATGCCAAATCGGCCGGGCTGATGGAATGAAAGGCAAAATGCTGCGTACGGCTGATGATTGTCGCCGGGACTTTGTGTAAATCGGTCGTTGCGAGGATAAAAACCACATGGGCTGGTGGTTCCTCGAGGGTTTTGAGCAGCGCATTGAACGCAGGTTTAGAGAGCATGTGAACCTCGTCGATAATATAAATCTTTTTGGCGGCTGCAATCGGTGCTAGTTGCACCTTTTCGCGCAAATCACGCACATCGTCGACGCCGTTATTGCTAGCGGCGTCAATCTCGATGATGTCCAGGTGGGTTTCCTCGCTGCCGTATGGCAACTTGTTGATCTCGTGCGCCAATATGCGGGCAATCGAAGTCTTGCCGACGCCACGTGGGCCTGTCAGCAGATATGCATGCGCAACCTTGTCCTGAGCCAGACTGCGAACCAGGACCTCTGTTACTTGGCCCTGACCGACGACATCCGCGAGCGAACTCGGCCGATACTTGCGATACAGCGCCGTACGAGTGGCGCTGCTCTCCCCCTTCTCTTTCATTAGTTCTATTGTACTCCGTTTTAGGGTGTGTGTATGTTGTGATAATGGCAAATGAAAGTGACGCCAAGACGTCTGGTAAAGCGCAAACCCTTTCGGGTGCGCACCGTGGTAAAACCACGTCCAGGGTCTCGACGTCGTGCGTCAGTCCAGCTATTCGCTGGCGCCGTCATCGGCGGCGGCTCTTTGTCGCTGCTGTTGCAGCACCGAAGAGTCATCTTGATCTTCATCTTCGGGTTCTGGCATTTCAGACTCTATGAGTGGCATCGTTCCTCCTTCCAGGACTGGGGCGATATACTCATGACTTACGTCACGGTTGTGTTCGAAGTTAAACATGACCACGTGACATACCTTACTCGTACAGAGACTGTTGGTGCCTCCGCAGTAGAGACATTCCCTCACGATTAACACCTCCAGATATATACAGAGCTGTACTGACTATATTATTATAACATAATTACTTTGTCGCATCAAAAAGCCATGCTGTGATTTATGATTAACAAATAAAATAAGTACCGGATTTATTTCGGTACTTATTTTGTAACTAAGGAAAAGCCTTGGCTTTGTCCTATAGGGGTGCTTCGACAGCTGCCCAGGTTGCCTCTGGGGCGTCCTCTGGGACGATGACGGTGACTTGGTCACCCTCATGCAGGTGGAAGAATGTAACGCTGGCTAGCAAGATGCGGAATTCGCGGCCACCAACTTCGACGTAGTATGCGCCGTCGTGCTGTGTCAGCGTCCCAATGACCTGCTTGCGCTCGATTGGGCCGATCTGTTTGTAGATGAATGAACCGTCGTCGGCGATGGTCAGTTTTAGCACGTCGCCCTCGAGTAGTTTCGATTTGCTGGCGTAGTTGGCAGGTACTGGATAGTTCTTGCCATCTGGGCCAACCATGACTTGGCCGTCGAAGACGCCTTCGATGACTTTACCCTTGACGTCTTCCTGGCTAGATTTAGGTGTGATCGATACACCATCGTCGCCGATGATGCTAATTAATAGTTCCTTAGCAGCGGCCAAATTGGTCTCTGCTTCTTGAATCAGTGATGTTAGTCGTTTTACTTGTTTCTCTGGTAAATCAGACATTGCTCGCAATCCTTTGTCTGTTTTGGTGATGATGTATACATTATATACCAGTCAGCCCCTTATGTGTCAATGCAGATATATTTTATCCACACCTTCAACGGGGGTTTCAACAATATTGTTGTAGAATCAACGGTATAAATCAGAAATTTTGGCAAAAATATTGCCTGGAAATGGATAACTGGGGTTACCAGTCGACTAGGTCGCTGGTCGGCCTCTCGGGCAATGCATTCAACTTGTGTATGGCTTTGATCAGGCAATCAATGCGATTTTGACTTGATCCGGGATGTTCTACGAACACGTCGGGCTGTGGGATAATTTCGGCTGGGATGTGTTGAATTCGTTTGTGTGTGGAACCCTTTTGGGCCTCAACAATTCGTTCTGCTGGTGACATAGTACCTCTTGATTAATACAGATGTATACTACTCCTCTTTTGTATAAAATAAAATAGCAATATTTTCAAGCTATAGCTGATCAAATGTTATAATTTGGTTATGTTTCGCGGCAGAATCGATCAGGTCGGCTATTATCTCGGCTGGGTGTATATTTATGGGCCACTTTTTGGGCTGTTTATACTTGCCGATCCGTACATTAATTCCGACAGTGCAAGCTTGCTTTACCAGCTTCATATACCGTTATTCTATGCGGCGCTTGCATATCTGGCGTTCAGTTTCTTTGCATTTGCCGGTCTCACGACTCGACGAATGCACGATTTTAACGAACCAGGCGGCTGGGCGCTGGCAAACAAGTATTTTGTGGCAACACCAGGTGACAAAGGACGGAATGAGTACGGTGATCCGCGGCGTCCGCGCGGGTATACCGGCGTTATGTTTGGCACGGGTCAGAAACCAACCAAAAACCGCTCCAAATAGAGCGGTTTTTGTATAACAATCGGACCGAATAATTATTGGTCGAAAGTCGGGCTCGATTAAACGAGTTCGACAGTCGCGCCAGCTTCTTCCAGAAGTTTCTTTGCTGCGTCAGCTTCGTCTTTAGTAGCTTTTTCTTTAACAGCCATTGGTGCGCCGTCAACGATAGCTTTTGCTTCACCCAAGCCTAGGCCGGTGATTTCTTTGACTGCCTTGATAACAGCAACTTTCTGTGCGCCAGCGTCAGCTAGTTTCACAGTAAATTCAGTCTTAGCATCTTCTTCTGGACCAGCTGCAGCAGCAGGACCAGCAACAGCGACAGCAGCAGCTGCAGGTTCGATGTTGTATTCATCCTTTAGGATGGTTTTTAGTTCGTTTACTTCAAGTACGGTAAGAGCAACAAGGCTCTCTGCCAATTTCTTTACGTCTGCCATGATAGTAGACTCCTTTTATTCAATTAAATGTAATGGTGGTTTGTAGGTTGCTTCAGTTTAAGCAGTTGCTTTTGCTTCTACTCCATCGAGGAGGGCGTGCAAGTTACCAGAAAGGGCGTTTGTAACGTCATTAACTGGTGATAGCAACATTGATACGACTTGGCCGATCAGCTCGTTCTTGCTTGGCAGTGATGCCAATGCAGTCACGGCTGCAGCGTCCAACAGTTCGCCTTCCATGCCGAATGCACCGATGAATTTCAAGGCTTCGTGAGTCTTGGCGAATTCAGCCAGTACTTTGGCAGGGGCAACTTCGTCGGTGTAGCTTGTTGCGTAGAGCAACTGTCCGGTCAAAAGTGCAGTATCAGTGTTCTTGTATGTGTCGTTTTGGCTCATCGCTACGCGTACCAGGCGGTTTTTGACCACCTTGATAGTGACGCCGGCATCAGTAGATGCGCGACGCAGTACCTGGATGTCAGCAACGGTCAGACCGTTATAGCTGGCAAATACCGTTAGCTTTGAGGTTGCAAAGACTTCAGAAACTTCAGCAACCAATTCGTTCTTTTTCGATTTAGTAATCGCCATAGAAACTCCTTGGTTAAATTTGTTTTTCGATCCGAATTGTCAAAGGTCATCGAACGCATTACGTATCCTGATACCTGCGGGAAAACAAAAAAGTCTTTAGATCTCGCAGATACCAAAGACTTATTTGAATGAAACGGTGGATAGATTGTTTCACCTCGGTAGCGGATTAAGTTCCTAGGAACGGCTACTGTCTTTGGTAATGGTCATCGATAATTGTAACAAATCGGTGTGAAAAGTCAATAAGCCTAATCAAGATTAGCCTTAATAAATCGAATAAGAACCTGTGCTTCCTCACCTTCATCGGATGCATTATGCAGCCTCTCGATGTAATCGTTAACTATGTCGTAGGTAAAGTAGCTTGACAGTTGCGGGTCTGTAAAAATATTTTTTACAGCTACAGGGGCAATAGTCTCCCAAAAATTGAGACCTTCATCATTTGGAAAACCTCTTCCCCCTCTTTGAACAATGTTTACGCGTGTTTCCTGTACAAAGCTTACTCTCCCGAATATATTTTGCATTTGAGACACATTATTTAATGTATTAAGAATTCGCTCTGGTGCTTTTTCAAAGTCACCACTTAGGTTCCGGTCATGTAGGGTCATGTAAGTAGTCGCTAGTTTTATGACGAGATGGCGAGGAAATTGTTGTCCGTCGTTAAATAATATGTTTTCGTTTTGACTAACAAAATACTCAGAATTTGGACCGAATGCCGCTGTCACTTGAGGCTGATAAGGTTCACTATAGCTTAGTGCGGAACTAAAAGCGTGCGCAGTTGCCGATATTTCGTCATTAATATATTGATTTTCCCACGATGAGTATGAAAAATTGTGTGAAATCATAGCTCTAGCCGAAGATACTATGGATAAGGCGAAAAGAAATTTTGTATACTTTCTGGTAGACTGCAAATCTTGATCTGAATGTAGTGTTTCAAAGCCACCAAATTGCTTTGCAATATAATCTAAGTCAACGCCAACTGCAACACGGTTCCTATGAGGTATAATTTTCTCCAAATATCCCGGAGAAATATCGAGGGAGGCCAATCCATGCTCGACCTCCTTATAATTGATAGGAACAACTACTATTAGTTTCCCTTCAAATTTAGCTAACAATTCTATACTGCGAACCCACGCCAATTGTTCAGAAGGAACGAGCCTGTCGATATCATCAATAACGATTGTGAATGTGTCTTTAAGTTTACTATAAGCTGTTGACCTTAGTGAGTTTACATTAAAATTTCTGCTAAATGGTAACTTGAAACTGAACGGCCCAAGTGAAAAACCTATATCAAAACGAGGTGTTGATGCCGTACCGAGTTGTTTGAATTCCTTCACACCTGTCATGTTAGAAATATTTGAGAAGAAGGAGGCTATTGACTCGTCAATATTACCGAAGTTGAATGTATCATGATAGTATTGGCCACTTATTTTCAGGGTACTGATTTTTTTCAAAAAGTATATTGCGGAGGTTGTTTTACCAGCCCGCCAATTTCCAGTGATTGCATAAACCGTTTTTGGATGCTTATAGCCAATGTCTTTATAATTTTCTTTTTTTCCATTTTTGACATCAGGCTTAACTGTGTTCTTGACGAAGTTAGAGATGCGCTCTCTGTCTCCTCCATCTGGCGTTTCGTCGACACTAAGCGTGTATTTTTTAGGACGTTGAGATTGGGTGTTGAAGAATATACTTAAAATGAATATGACAATAGTGAGAAATAAAAGTGCTATCCATTCATAACGTGAATATGAATGTAAATTTTGGTCTAGGACATCATTAAATAACGATTTTCCGAATGGTCTAAATAAAAAGTATAGTGTCAGCCAGATAACACATGTGACGAAAGTATTCAGGAAGACTTGTTTTTTACTGAGCCAGGTCATATGTTAAGGATATCAAATTCAGACTATAACTACATCTATATTCGCGAGTGCTATAATTTCCTCATGTACTACATCATCGTCGCCCTATTCATGCTCATCGCGCCGGCGGTATCAACGGCTATCGAGTTAAGTATGGGTAATTGCGCCGACCTATGGGCGACGGCTGGCAAGTTTCGCATTAATCCTTGTTTGATGTAAATCGTTCGAGCATGAACGATTGCACGGCGGTAATCTGATCATAGTCGAAATGTCGTGGTGCTAGCGTATGGGATCGTTTGCCTAGTTCGTAGGGTACACTGCTGTCTGCATGCGTGATGCCGAGATGTTCTAACCCAAAGTCATCCAAAACACGTGTTTCGTCATCCATGTCGAATTGGTGACAGTATGTACATGTACGTAGCGCACACGACGACATATATACTCCGCCGTCAGTTAGTATGTCCATGCCAGCTGCTAGTTCGGACTGGTATGGGTCGTCTGGATTTTTGAAATAATGACCAGGGTACGGATCGACTGCCTGCAAGAAAAACGTCAGCCGCCCTATTTTGCGCACGCCCTCTGCTGCAAATAGATAGTTCGGCATGATTCCTACAGATTCGTTGAGGAGTGTGAGGTATGTTACTAGGTGTTTACCGCTCGGTAATTCATCGTGCGCAGTTATTCGCCGACCGATTGGATTGTCGATACTTTGCTCTTCTAGCTCGCTGAAGTATTCCTTCATTTCCTCGTCACTGAGGCTTTCACGCTTTTGACGTGCCGTAGCCATGTCGACCCCGTAGCCATCGAATCCAATCGCACCCTTAGTCAGGGGCTGTGCGTCGGGCGTCGAAGCCATATGTTGTCGTGCTTGCCAGATGATTCCACCTGGTTCTAGGTTCACATTGAAGCTCATTACTAATATTATAACATAAATTAGTTAAAATATAAATGGTTCCGGAGAGCGATGCTCCAGATTGGCTAGAGAATCATTAACAAGTTCGGTAGTAAAAGTTAGCAGCATAAAAAGCAGAAACGCCCCCGATAAATCGGAGGCGCCTGCTGGCATCAACTCCGTCGGGGGCGATGTTCCCTAGCGAACAATCGTTTGATGTGGAAGTTTCGTAATTCGAATGAGCTCCCAGGGCAGCTCTGTCGGTTGACGGCGAATCTTGTTGCCAACGATCACACGGATTCGATCCTGTGCTTCGCTGACATTGGCGAACTTGCTTCCATCGTCTGGGTCGTGAGTCGGAAGTTTTGAAAGCTCCACGTCGTTTTCGATGATCCAGACGAAGACATGTCGTGGCTTCGTGGAGTCGAGAAACACAGATGCGACATACAACATGATGTCCATGATCAGTCCTTTCGAGAACGGAAAAAGCAGCCGTTGCTGCCCATGTGTACATTATCTCATAAGATGTCAAAAAATAGACATGGCCCCACCCCGAAAGATGCGGCCATTGCCCGTTTCGTGTGAGTCTGATTACTCATCTTCTCCTTGCATGAAGCTTGCGATGATTTCTTCCAAACGCTGGCTCATACTTGGAGTGGAGTCTCCTTCTTTTGGGTCGGCTATGGTGAACTGAGGGGTCACTTTGATCGTTGGTAAAGGAGTGCTTTCTGCATCCAGCGAGGCGGATGCGAAGTTACCCTTGCCAATACGAAATATCAACTTGATTGCGTCCTCGTCAGAAATATCCAGTGTCCAACGGTGAGAATTTTTGCTCACATGATGGAATGCCCCACCATCAACGCCTATCCATTCAGGACAGAGCTTGATCCAATACATATGATCTCCAATCAAAACGGGGCGTGATGTACGCCCACCCTGCGGTCATTCTATCAGAAAATGTAGTGCTGTACTTTTCGTATGTGCTACACCATCATCGCCCTATTCATGCTGATAGCTAACTAGTATTTGTCGAAACCGGCGTCTAGGTAATAGGTATTGCTGCCACCCCCAACAATTTGCCCGTTATCAAGCGTCGCCGATACGCGAACTGCGAAAGCGGCTTGTTGATTTCGCCATCGGCGTTCAGTCTCATTACCCTCTGTGTAGGTTTGGTCGATGTGGGGCACATCCAGCCGAAGTCACGAGTCGATGATATCGTAGCCGAACTGCTCGGCAAGCAGCATAAGATTTGGTTTGCCGAACATTTGTGCGAGTTCATCGAATTTAGTAGCATTGTCTAGGCTAAATTTTGAGGTGGAATCCCGATACCACTCGAACGTACAGAAATACGGTGGTTCATCTGGCGGTGTACTTTTTGAGTGGAATTTATCTGCGTACATGACGAGGCGTTCTTCGTCCGTCTGTGCGGTGTAGTCCGCGGCGGGTATCGGTATGCTTTGGTCAATGATGTCTTGCGGCGTTAGTCCGACACCAGTGTGATGCGATGCGAACCGCCAGATTGATTCTGGATAGCCTTCATTTCTCAGGATTTCCTCGCCTATTACTCCGTGGCGCACGCCCTTCACGAACTTGCCGTCCTCGATCACGTCGTATGCGCCAATGTCATGCAACATGCATCCGACATGCAGAAGTTCGCGGTTGATAGTTAGCGTTGGTTTTGCGTCGAGCAGCTGAGTGGCGATGGCGTCCACAATCCGGCTATGAGTGAATATGAGGTCGAAATCAACGCCAGTCTGAGCGTATTTATGGTGGAGATCAAGAATCTGCTGATCCGTCGGTAGCATGTAATTAATTATATCAGTGGAATCCACGAAAATACCGCCGGGGTGGCCCGAGCTGCATGCGCAACTCTGGTGATGTTCATGCTTATGTTTGTTATGTGTACTCAGAATATGTACAATGCGGGTAATCTATTGAATACTAATCGGCCAAAGGAGAAGATATGAAACGAGCGGGAGTTGTAGTAGCGGCGTTACTGGTGGCGTTTTCGGGAATAACGGGCGGATCGGCATTAGCGACCCCGCAGCAGGGCGAAGTACTGACACTTGGTGATTCGTACGAGGTTGGCGTGCCAAAGGTTGGGCTCCCCTCGTTTGCTGATGCAGCTACGACGTGTTTCCAGCAACCAATCCAGGCGTCTGCTATCGTCGCAAGCGGCATGGGTATGACCTCGAAAAACGTAGCGTGTTCCAACGCGACGACGACCGAACTGATAACCGGCCGCAATGGTGGCGTACCGCAGTTAAACTCGCTGAGTGACCCAAACATTAAAATCGTGCGTGTTTCAATCGGTGGCAATGACTATCACGAACTGGACGAGTACTACACCTGCATAGTGGTGAAACAATGCTTCAACGGCGACAAAACGCTGAAGCAGCTCCTGACCACCTTTCCACTTCTGTGGAATAACCAGACTCATACGGGCAAATTGGGTGACGTCTACAGCATCATCAAAAGCCGTATCCAGCCTGGGACCAAGGTGCTGATCGAGGGCTACCCTGTATACTTCGCACCAGTTAGCTTTGGTCGCATAGAAGTACCTCTGTGTTGGGGTATTAATCAAACCGAACGCAACATAGCCAACGACGGTATCTCTGGTTTGAACAGTGCGGTGAAATCGGCTGCGGCCTACTACGGCTTTACGTATGTCGATCCGTTTGCGTCTAGCTGGTTCGACAAAAACCTCGACCTCTGCTCGATCTCTGGCTCCAAATATATCCAGACAATCGGCCTGCCGATTCCTTTCCACCCGACGCTTTCTGGTGTGAATACAAAAGCAGCGCACGACCTCGCAACCCTGCACCAATAATTACGAGCGAATTACTTTTTGGTGCTGTAGGTACCGACGAACACACCACTTGATAATGTCTTTGAAGACTTCAGTTCTAGCTCTGACTTCGGGAAGCCATCATGAAAAAATTTCTTGCCTGTGCCGAGTATGAGCGGATAGATCATTAAAAAGTATTCGTCGACGAGGCCGTACTCCATAAGTGATTGGGCCAGGTCGCCGCTACCCCATACGATGATGTCTTTGCCGTCCTGCTGTTTGATCTGGTTAATTTCTGTGGCCAAATCAGCACCCAAATGTGTGACCTTAGTAGTCTCGTTATCCCACTCTTTGATAGCGTCGGCGTGCGACGCCACGTATATCGGTACCCCGTTCATCAATTTTGCGATCGAAGCATCTTCCTCGCCAATAAGTTCCTGTTCACCATCACCCGCATGTGGCCAATAATCGGCAAAAATATCGTATGTTTTGCGCCCCAGCAGCATAGCGCCCATGTTGTCGAATATCTGCGCCATCACATTGCCATCGTCCTCACCCATATATGGTATCTGCCAACCACCATATTTAAATTCGTTTTCTGTGTCTTCCTCTGGTCCGCCAGGGGCCTGCGATACCCCATCAAGTGTTAAAAACTGCGCAATAATAAGTTTTCTCATACTGTAACTATAGCAACTTGATGAGTTTGAGTAGGTATAATATTTAACTCCTCGTGCATGCACATGATATGTATATGTCGGATAACAACTATCCTGTGGTGGCGGGATATTTGTTTGCGGAGCGCTGTTGCTACTCGGTTGGTGCTGGATCAGCAGGGGGCAGTGTCGGGTCGGTTGGAGTATCGACTGGCTTTGTGTTGCCGCCAATTGGCGTTGATGCACCTGGGGGTGTCGATGGATCTGTCGTTGTCGAAGTATCTGTCGATGGTGCTGTGGTTTCAGTCGGCACAGAGGCTGATGTTGCTGGCGTGCTGGTGGTTGATGTCGACTTGTTTGCCGTTTTGGTTGTGTGTACCTGTGGCTGTGCCGTACTGCTGGTGGCGACGGCTGGTGTTGCTGAATCATCACTAGGTTGCGATGTTGACGTAATATAACCCGAGGTATTGTGTGAAGTATCAACGGAAATGTTGCCAGGTATGACGGCGGAATGGTCATCACCAAAAGTTGGATGAAGTATGAAAAGCATGCCGAGTGTCACGCTAAAAACGGCGATACCAACACCGGCGTAGATGTAATAAATTGGTTGTATCCGTTTGCGCTCAATTACTAACACACATTTCTCCTGTGTGTCCAATATATCATATATTTAGCTATATTATTTACAAAAAATGAAATATATTGTTTAAAGCATAAATAGTATGTGTAATGGATTAGCTCTTGGCTTCGTTGCGCTTTGCTTGAGTCTGAACCAAACGCGTCAGGGTTGCAGTTGGGATAGATTGGTCATAGGCGATATTGAAGTTTTTGCTGCCGGCCTTGTGACCGAGTTTTTCGAGCTCTGCCCTGTCGTCGTCCGACAGCCCGTCCCACATTTCGACGCCCAAGTGTTTGGTATAGAGCGTGATGCCGGTCATCCAGCCGTGGTATTTATAGTACGGCTTGCCATAGCCCATGGTTTCCTGGGCGTCTGGCACCGCGGCCATAATGATTTGTCGTAGTTGCTGCAAAAGTGGTCGAGCCTCGGTTGGTGATTCAGCTATAAATGCATCGACGGTTTTGGCTTGGCTGGTTTTCATTTACTCACCCCCAGGGTATTGTTCTTGATTCGACGTTGCCATGAAAACTTGGTTGATAACGTGCCCAGGATCAGGTTTAGTGTCACGATAACGTAAATATAGATGCTAATGCGCGGCAGATAGAACCCAGAGATGATGCCGATTGCGTAGAGGTAGGCAATTTTGAGGTAATGGTGCCGCTGAGCACGAAAAATTTCGGGGGTGATTTCACCTTGTACTAAGTTTTTGTGGCGATATAAATACAAGAAGATTAGCCAGCCCGATAGCGTGATAAGCAGCAGGTTAACACCATAGAACAGGATTGCCCACGGTGTATAGATAAATTTGCTGAGCATGCTGGCGCTAAATGGAATCAGTGCGATGAACATCAAATAGACAAGGTTGAGCCACAATACTGGCGTGTCGGATGATTTGAAATAATGCGATGCACGGTGGTGAAAAATCCAATACAATCCCACGACGAGGAAACTAAGGAAATAGGTGCCGAGTGATGGCAGTATATGAATAATGTTGTTTTCCAGATTGTCGGCCGTTGTGCCGTCTGGTAATTTGATGTCTAGGACCAGTAGTGTGACGACGATCGCAAAGACGCCGTCGGTAAATGCTTCGAGTCTTTTTGAATCCATGTATATATCATAGCAAACCAAAACACCCCTTTTCGTAACAGATAGTCGACCATGATATGTTATTGATAATATGTCAATATCGCCTGCCGGGATTTGACCAAGAAATTACCCGCGCAACCAGAAACAGTTCCGCGAGCCGAACCATTCAGGTGTTACAGTGTGTCGCTACGTAGGGCTTCGATCGGATCAAATTTGGCCGCGCGTCTGGCTGGCATAAGCCCTGCGAGCAGTGCCGTAATCGACAATAGCACGACCACACCGAGTGTCCCGGGTATGGTAAATTGCATCAATGTCACATCTTTGTCGAGCGCCAATGAACTGGTGATGAGCGGATTGAAAAGTGTACCAAATATAAACGCCAGAACCGTGCCCAGGAAACTGCCGATGAATCCAATCAACACAGCCTCAATCTCGAATAGTTTTCGGACATCTTTACCACTCATGCCGACGGCCTTCATGAGTCCGATTTCCTGAACGCGTTCCAGCACGCTAATGTATTGGGTGTTGACGATGCCGAATATTGCCGTCAGTACCGCAATAATACTGAATATAATCAGGACAAACCGCAGTACGCCCACGAACTGATACATGGCCGAGTAGACATCACCTGGCGTTTGCGCGAA
>JAQGGV010000075.1 GCA_028289185.1 Candidatus Saccharimonadota bacterium | reverse complement strand
ATCGGCCGCGAAGGTAAAGCTTGGACTGAACTGCCTGATAATCCGGAACAACACACCGATTTGACACCGATTTTTGACGCAATCATCAACGACATCCCAGCGCCAACTGTTGACACGAACGGATCGTTGCAGCTGCTCGTTACGGCGTTGCAGTACGATTCATTCCTCGGCAAATACGCCATTGGCCGTGTGACTCGTGGCTTTGTCAAAAAAGGCTTGCAAATCACCTTGATTAAACGTGATGGTGCGCAAGTTAACGGCAAAATCGACAAAATCTTTGGTTACCGTGGCCTGGTACGCGAGGAAATCAACGAAGCCTATGCTGGTGACATTGTTGCCTTGACCGGTGTTGGCGACGCACATATTGGCGAGACTATCGCCGACAAAGAAAACCCAGAGGCTCTGCCGGTTATTGACGTCGAGGCGCCAACAATCAGCATGTACCTTGGTCCAAACACCAGCCCGCTCAAGGGTAAGGAAGCTGAATTCAACACATCTCGCCAAATCGGTGATCGTCTGCGCCAGGAACTTGAAACAAACGTTTCCCTGCGTGTCGAAGACGATGGCATTGGCTTTATAGTATCTGGCCGTGGCGAATTGCACCTATCTGTCCTTATCGAAACACTTCGCCGTGAAGGCTTTGAATTTGAAGTTGGCCGACCGCAAGTTGTCACTATCGAGGAAGACGGGGAAATCAAAGAGCCAGTCGAAGAACTCCTTGTCGAAGTACCACCAGAATTCCTGGGTGCTGTTAGCCAAGAGCTCGGTGCACGCCGTGCAATCCTGACCAAGCAAGAACAAACGAGTAGCGGTGCAACTCGCGCCACTTACGTCATGCCAACTCGAGCATTGATTGGCCTGCGTAATATGTTAATGACAGCCACCAAGGGAACCATTATCATGAACAGCCTACCGCACGGTTACCAACCAGTTGGTCCTAAGCTACAGCAACTCCGTAACGGTGCACTTGTTGCAACCGAAGCCGGTCCAACGACTGCCTACGCACTCGACCTGGCATCTGCCCGTGGCGAAATGTTTGTCGGGCCTGGCACAACTGTCTACCAAGGTATGATTGTCGGTGTTTATAACCGCAGCGGCGACCTGGACGTTAACGTTTGTCGTGGCAAACAGCTGACCAACATGCGTACATCATCAAGCGATGGTACGATTCAGCTGACACCATTTACCGACCTCAGCCTCGAACAGTCGATCGACTTCATCGAGGATGACGAACTGCTGGAGGTCACCCCAAAGTCACTCCGCCTACGCAAGCGCTTTACTGATCCGAACATGCGCAAACGCAACACAAAAAGCTAATTCTTGCTTTCAACCGATATGTCCGACATACTTTCTGTATGACAGAAATGCTTTTTGATGTAGGAATTATTGGGGACGGACAACTGGGTAGGATGGAAGTTCAGGCAGCAAACAAGCTGGATCTGAGTACTATTGTTGTGGGGAACGATTTGATTTCACCAGCTTCACTTGCTGGTGCGGAAGTTATCCTAGGTGGTATCAAAAGTGAAGAGGCAATACGCGAATTGGCAAAAAGGGCACGTGTGCTGACTATTGAAGTCGAGCATATCAATGTCGACGCATACCAGATGGTCCAGGATGAGGGTGCCAATACCCAACCTGGGGCCGAAACTCTTGTACTCATTGGTGATAAACTACGCCAAAAAGAATTCCTTGATGGTCTTGGCATTCCGGTCGCACCGTTTTCAGAAGAGCTCGACGAACGTCTATTTACCGACAATGGCTTTGCACTGGCGGATGGTTCACGCTACATTGTCAAAAGCCGCAAGGGTGGCTTTGATGGCAGGGGCAACCTTAGCGTACCAAGGTTGGATGATCCGAGGATAAATCGTACGTTTGGCGAAACCCCCGTATATGCTGAACAGGTTATGCCCTTTGATATGGAACTTTCTGTGATTGTTGCCAGAGATATTAATGGTAATCTCGCAACGTATCCAGTGGTTGAAACAATTCATAAAGACCACATTTGCCACACGGTTATCTCGCCTGCGGCAATTGATAAAAGCGTCGCTGATAGAGCCACCGAAATCGCCGTTGAAGCTGTCAAAAATTTATCAGGAGCGGGTATATTCGCGGTTGAATTATTTAAAGTTGGCAATGATATCTCTATTAATGAAATTGCTCCACGGGTACACAATTCGGGCCATCACACTATCGAATCAAATGAAACCTCGCAGTTCACACAGCACCTGTTGGCAGTGACAGGCCAGCCGCTTGGTTCGACTGAGCAAACCGTACCAGCAGCTGTTATGGTAAATATCCTGGGTAGGGAAGCGGCAGAGCTAGACTGGGACAGGTTGGCACGAACTGTGGAATTCCCAGAAGGCATCAATGATACATACGCGCATTTTTACAGGAAACATGAACGCATGCAGCGTAAAATCGGTCATGTTACCGCTCTTGCCGACAATCGGGAGACTGCGCTGGCAAAAGCAATGGTTGCGAAAGATCGCTTCTATAACATGATAGAACTTAATAAAATCTCCGCCTCGTAGGGCGGAGATTTCGGTTATAGTCTGTATTTTGTGAACGAGTTGTGTCGTTGTGGGATACAGTTCGATTTGAAATTATTCATGTTGGTTTCCTTGTTATTGTGTGTTTGTCTTTTGTAAGACTAA
>JAQGGV010000055.1 GCA_028289185.1 Candidatus Saccharimonadota bacterium | reverse complement strand
CTGCGTAAACAGTTTGTCTAGCACGTCGTAACTACCCGACATCGATGACACATACAGCCAGTCAGCTTCGATGCCATCCAAGTTGAAGTTCTTGTCGTTGTAGTGGGTTGATGCGCCGCGATAGGTTAGGATTGTACGTTCGCCGTTTGGCGCCAATAGTAGCACCGAGTAGCCTGTGCTGAGTTTTTCGTTATAGCTAATATGCGTAGTGTCGACGCCTTCCTTATCCAGATCGTCAATGACAGCCAAGCCTGCTGGGTCGTGCCCGATAGTACCCATAAATACCGCGTGTAGACCCTGACGCGCAAAGGTGACCGCACCATTTGTCGCACCGCCACCGGTACTAAAAGTAATGTTATTAACATCCGCTTTGGCACCGAGGTCCAGTTTCATAAACTGTTCGTGGGCTTTTTTGTCGCTGACCGGGGCAAATTCGTCGCTATGACTCAAAAACACATCCTGGACCGCTGCACCAACAGATATGATTTTTATTTGCCCACTCATTTATTCGTAGTATAGCATTAACAGTTTTCGCGGCCTAGCATGTGGCATACAATAAATCACACATGCCAGAGCTCGAACCAGATAATCGGCTGTTCCCCCACGAGCGTCAGTACCAAATGATTGGACAAAAAACCGTGACTATATCACTGCCCGACCAGCCGAGCCAAACGCTTCTATCTTAGCTTCAACAACTGCTTGAACTGCCTGGTAGACTTCTGGCATTAGTTTGACGATGGCGTATTCGTCAGGGTTTTCGGCCAGGACTTCCTCGAGGGTTTTGCGGAACACAATCCTCATGTCACTGTTAATATTGATTTTGCTGACACCAATTTTGGCTGCATCCTCGAAATAGTGAAGCGGAGTGCCGCTACCACCATGAAGTGAAATCTGGCAATCAAGTGCATCGCGAACTTCCTGTAACAGCTCCAGGTCCAGCTGTTTTGGCACAGGATATTTACCGTGCAGGTTACCGACAGCTGCCGCAAAGGTATCGATGCCCGTTTGTTCAACAAAGTAGGTCGCGAAATCTGGTGTGGTGAAGGTTTTTTTAATTTCTTCGTAATCAATCTTTTCTGTGTGCAGATTTGACGAGCCGCCAAAGTAGTGCGGTTCGCTTTCGACGAGCGCGCCAGTAAATTTGGCGTATTCAACAACTTCTTTGGTTTTTTCGATGACTTCTTCTATCGATGCATCGTGGTTTTCCTGACTGATATCAATGTGGATAAATTCAAAGCCAGCATCGATGGCGCGCTTGCAATCATCAACCGTTGGGCTGTGATCCAGATTGATATACATCTCGACACCATATTCATCCTTGTAGTTATCAACCATGTCGCGAATGTTTTCGAGACCCAATGCCTTCACTTCACCATGACTGACTTCAACCAAAACTGGTGACTTGAGCTTCTGCGCGGCACGGCAAACAGCAATCAGTGTTTCCTGATTATCGATATTGAACGCACCAACAGCAAAGTTCTGCCGGCGCGTACGCTGATAAAGATGGCGCGCGCGCATCGTATTTGCCCTGATCTGCGGTATTGTTAATGCCATGTGCCCCCTAGAATTCTCTGTGATATTGCGCAGTCGTATCGACAAACTGCTTAACCTTACTTGCAATTTTAGCACCTGTCAGTCCAAAATGCTCTAGTAATTCGTTTGGAGCGCCTGATTCGCCAAAACGATCCTGCATACCAACACGTAAAAGCGGCGTTGGAAGTGATTCAGAAAGCAGTTCGGCAACTGCGCCACCAAAACCACCTTTGATCTGGGCTTCCTCGGCAGTCACAACACGACCAGTCTTATGTGCGCTGGCTAGAATCGTATCGTTGTCCAATGGTTTGATAGTTGGCACATGCACAACTTCGGCGTTTATCCCCATATTATCGAGTTCTTTCGCAGCCACCAATAGTTGGTATGTCATTGTTCCGGTTCCCAAAAGTGTCACATCGCTACCCTCGCGCAGTACATACGCCTTGCCGATTTCGAATGGCGAATCAGCCGTACTAAAGATCGGGGTTTTTTCGCGGGCCAGTCGGATATAGCTTGGTTTACCATTGCCGGCAATCGCAAGTGTTGCCTTTTCGGCCTCAACGCTGTCACCAGGTGCAACGACAATCATGTTCGGCAGGACACGCATCAACGCAATGTCCTCAAGCATTTGGTGCGTTGCCCCGTCGGGTCCGACACTCACGCCGGCGTGCGAGCCAACGATTTTGACTGGCTGATCGTTGAGGGCGATGGTCGTGCGAATCTGTTCCCAGTTTCGGCCTGGACTAAAGGCAGCGTAGCTGCTGGTAAACGGAATCTTGCCAGCGCGGGCCATACCACTCGCAACAGTGACAAGGTTTTGCTCGGCGACGCCAATTTCGACAAATCGTTCTGGGAAGGCGTCCCTAAATTTGCTCATCTGAGTACTTTCGGTCAAGTCGGCACATAGGGCGACAACTCGTTCGTCAGCCTCGCCAGCGGCCTTTAGGCCACGACCAAAGCCGGCACGTGTTGGCTCCTGAGCCGCGTCATCGGCGAATAGATTATCAACGAGGGGATAGTGGCTCATTCGTGCTCTCCTGTGATTTTGCCGTCAAGCGTACGGAGTTTATGTAGTGCGTCCTTGGCCTGTTCGCTATTTGGCGGCGTACCGTGCCAATGATAGTCGTATTCCATGAAATCAACACCCTTACCAGGAATCGTATGCGCAATAATCACGCTTGGTTTGTTGGTAATCGCGCGGGCCATACTAGCCGCGTCAATAATGCTTTCGACGTTATGGCCATCGATTTCCTGGACATGCCAGCCAAATGACTCCCATTTGCCATGCAGGTCCTCGAGCGGCATGACATGGTCGGTTGTACCGTCGATCTGGATGTTGTTGCGGTCGACAAAGACAACCAGTTGCGACAATTTATATTTGCCAGCAAACATAGCCGCCTCCCAGATATTACCCTCGTCCAGCTCGCCGTCGCCAGTGACGGCATACACCCATCGGTGCGGCTGCTTGTCGATATACTGCAACGTATAAGCAACGCCCGATGCTTGGGATAGGCCGCTACCAAGTGGGCCGCTGGTGTTCTCTAAACCTGGCAATTTTGTACGTTCTGGGTGACCCTGCAGGCGCGAACCGAGTTTGCGTAGCGTCATAAGTTCCTCTTTCGGGAAAAAACCCGCCTCGGCCATGGCGGCGTACTGAACAGGTACACAGTGGCCGTTACTCAAAAAGAAAAAGTCGCGCTCATCCCATTCGGGGTTTTTAGGGTCGTATTTCATAATGTCGAAGTACAGCGCGGCAAAGATCTCCGCCAGCCCCAGTGGCCCAGCACTGTGACCGCTGCCGGCATGCTCTAGCATCCGTATAATGTCCTCACGAAGTGTGTAGGCCTTATGCTCGAGCTGAGTGACCGATAATTTTATTGCTTTGCCCGCCATTACATCACTCCCTGTTTGTTTACTTCTTTGACCAACGCATTGTAGGCCGCTTGCGGATCGGCCGCCTTTTGGATTGCACCACCAACGTTAAATACTTCAACGCCACCCTGAGCCAGGCTGAAGGCGTTTTCGATACTGATGCCACCGTCCCAGCCAATTTCGGCGCCAGCGTTGATGTTTTTAATCAAACGGATTTTCTCGAGCTGCATCAGGCTGGCCGTACCGCCATACTTACCCAGTTCACCGCTAAAAATCATTACGTGGTCGGCTGCCTCAATCAGTCCAGCAAAATCGCTCGGTACCGTTTGACGCATCAATGAAATGCCAACCTTGATACCGACCTGCTTCATCTGCTGCAACATTGGCAACAGGTCCTCCTTGGTTTCGACATGGAGTGTCACCATATGCGGGCGAATAGCAACCAGCTGGGGAACAAAGAATGATGGCTGCTCGGCCATGACATGCACATCGACTTCCCAACCTTGTGGCCACCAGATATGTTCCGGGCCAATTAGTTTGGTCGGCGCAAACACACCGTCGCTAATATCAACATGGATACGCGTCGCAAACAAATGAATACGTTCGAGCGATGCCTTGTATTCCTCGGGCGTACTGACAGTCACACATGGCACAACCGTCCCCATTAGGCCAACTCGTCCAGTTCCGCATTACGACGTTTGTAACGCGTGGCGCCGGCAAAAGGCGTGTGTAGCCACGTATCAATAATGTCTTGCCACACCGTATCATTCTCGCGCTCGAGCACGCGCGCCGGCAAACACAGGATGTTGCTGTCGTTGTCGTTGCGTGTCATGCGCGCTTCCTCGCTGTCCCAGATGACGCTGGCACGGATACTACGGAAGCGATTGGCAGCCATCGCCATACCCTGTCCGCCACCACAAATCAGAATTGCTCGCGGATCGTCATCCACGTCACCTATAATTTTGAGTGCAGCAATTTGGGCAAACTGCGGGAAGTCATCATCTGGGTTGAGCGTCTTGTCGCCAACGTCCTCGACATTTAGCTTGCGCTTGGCGAGGTAGGCAAATACTTTTTCCTTCAAATCAAAGCCAGCATGATCAGAACCCAGGTAGATTTTCATGTTTATAAGTATAAGCGTTACCAAGGTTTCGGGCAAGGGAGCTTGGCAGCTTAAACTTTATTGAAACAGACTAAAAGCGAAGTGCAGCCCTTGAAATTACATCGCTAAAACGTGAATTTCAAGACGCGTAACGGTCTGTTGAGATAAACGTTTGAGCAGCCAAGCTATGACTACTGGGAAAGTGTCTTGCCAATATCGGCAACGAGTTCAACCAGACGATTACTGTAGCCCCATTCGTTGTCGTACCAGACACAGATTTTGATCAAGTTACCACCGACGACTTTTGTCAGCAATAGATCTACGGTGCCAGAGTGGCTGTTACCAATGTAGTCACGAGACACAAGTGGTTCCTCACTGACGGCCAGGATTCCCTGGTAGAAAGGCTCTTTGGCGGCTTTCTTGAATACTTCGTTGACTTGCTCGACAGTCACATCCTTTGACAAAAGTGCAGTCACATCGCTAATGGACACAACGGCGGTCGGAACACGAATCGACAGGCCATCGAATTTGCCAACCAGTTGTGGCAAGGTCTTGGTAACGGCGATTGCGGCACCGGTCGTCGTTGGGACGATGTTTTCAGAAGCATTGCGACCTTCGCGTAGGTCTTTGTTTGGCGCATCTTGCAAAGCTTGACTGGCAGTGTAACTGTGAACAGTGGTAAGCATGGATTTCTCGACACCAAACTCGCTATCCAGAATCGCCATGACGGCACCCAAGCTGTTGGTCGTACAGCTGGCATTACTGACAACATCAGTCGCATTTTCGACTTTGTCGTCGTTGGCGCCGATGACGATCGTGTCGACACCATCCGATTTACTTGGGCCACTGATAATGACCTTTTTGGCACCACCACCGGTGATATGCAGTTCAGCGTCTTCTTTTTTGGTGAAACGGCCAGTTGATTCAATCACCAGTTCAACGCCCAAATCACCCCATGGCAGCGCAGCGGGGTCCTTTTCGGCCAATACTTTGATTGGTTTACCATCGACAATAATATTTGATTCGTCGTAGGTCACATCATGCTGGTAGGTGCCATAGTTACTGTCGTGTTTTAACAGATATGCCAATGTTTTTGTATCTGTTAAGTCGTTAATCGCCACGACTTCGAGGTCGCTTCGTTCAAATGCAATTTTGAATGCGTTGCGGCCGATACGACCAAATCCATTGATGCCCAGTTTTGCTTGTGCCATTGTATGTGCCGTCCCTTTTCCGTAAATAAGCGTTAGTTCTTTCCTATTGATTGTATAGCAGATGCGGACCAGAGTGCAAATAGTTTATACTTATAGGACATGGAGAAACGTGAAGTTCTGCGACTAGCCCGGGAAGTGTACGACGAAGATCAACTCGCCGAGCTGGAACATGCCATTGCCTATGCCACCGAGAAGCACATGGGGCAAAAACGCCGCAGCGGCAAACCCTACATCACGCACCCACTAGCAGTTGCCTACAACTTGATCGAATGGGACATGGATGTCGATAGTGTCCTGGCAGGTGTTTTGCATGATACCGTTGAGGACACACCGGCAACGCTGGCTGAAATCGAGAGTTTTTTTGGTCGCGACGTGGCCTTTTTGGTCGATGGCGTTACCAAAATCAGCCAGGCGCGTGCCGGTATGCGTGATTTGGAAAGTTATTTGCCGCAGACAAAGGATAATCTGTCCAAACTCCTCATCGCTGTCAGCCAAGATGTGCGCGTGCTTATTATCAAGCTCTCTGATCGTTTGCATAACCTGCAGACCCTGCAGTATATGCCCAAGGAAAAGCAGCACAAAATTGCCCGCGAGTCGCTGGAAGTGTTCGCGCCAATGGCCGATCGCCTAGGCATGGGTCGTGTCCGTATACAAATCGAGGATCTGGCCTTTCACTACCTTGAACCCAAGGAATATGAGCGTCTGCAAAACCTCCTCAAAAAGCGCCTAGGCAAAAGCACCCGTAAGCTCGGCACCGTTCGGCTCGATGTTGAAAAAGAACTTACCAAACAAGGCCTTGAATTTGAAGTGAATGGGCGCGTCAAAAGTATTTACAGCCTGCACCGCAAACTCAAAAAAGTTGATGGCAACATGGATGATATTTACGACCTGATGGCGTTGCGCGTTATCGTCCGAGACAACGAAGCGTGCTACCGAGTACTTGGCATCCTCCATGGGATGTACCAGCCAATGATTGCCCGTATCAAGGACTATATTGCCATTCCAAAACCAAACGGTTACCAAAGTATTCATACGACCGTTATCACGCCAAATGAGCAAATCGTCGAGTTTCAAATCCGCACCCAGGAAATGCACGATTACGCCGAACGCGGACTGGCCGCCAGTTTCCACTACCATGACCAAAAAGGCTCGAAAGCCTACGCCAAAAATCAGCTCATGAGCCAGCTACCTGCCGAGTTGCAATGGATTACACAGATGCAGGAAGTTGCCACCAGGATTCGTGAGGGCGAGGATATTAGTGACGACCAACTGAACATCGATTTGTTTGGTAACCGCATCTTCGTTTACTCACCGAGGGGTGATATTTATAATTTGCCCGAGGGCGCCCTGCCACTTGATTTCGCCTACTTGGTCCATAGCGATATCGGTAATCGTGCCTATAGTTTCCGCGTTAATGGCAATATCCATGCCTTTGACAAACCGCTTCATAATGGCGACGTCGTCGAAGTTACGACACGCAAAACAGGCCAGGCAAAACCCACATGGCAGGAGCTTGTCACGACCACGCATGCTCGATCCAAACTTCGTATGCAGCTTCGAAAGGCTGGCCTACTACAGGCAATTACGGGTGCAGCGGCAATCATCCGCGAAAAAGCTGTCCGCAAGAAAAAGACAAAAAAGTCCAAGGATAACTAAAGAGTCGACGTAATCGCGGCCCGTTCAGCCTCAAATACTTCAGCCAGTTTTGGCGTACATGCCACAAATTGTCCCATTTCATATTCATGTTGATTTTGGCTAAACGGAACAATGACACCACCTGCTTCGCGAACGAGCAACATACCAGGTGCATTGTCGTGGATTTGTGATCTGCTATGAAGTTTCGTGACTCCTTGAATATTGCCCTGAGCCAGCCGGCTAAACTCATACCCCGATGCGCCAATCGGTGCAAACATACCAATGCCGTGCGGCTGCAATAAAGGATAAATATTTTTGTACGCATGCGAACCGCTAAATACAATCGAATTATCGAGTGGTTCGTCAGCAATCGAAATCGGCTTGTCGTTTTTGAAAGCACCTTGACCTTTTTTGGCTGTAAACAACTCATCGTTCACAAAATCATACAGAACGCTGGCCACAATTTCATTGTCGTCCACGAGGGCAGCCATGTTCATACAATATGGGAGGCCGTGGACAAAGCTGGATGTACCGTCGATTGGATCAACGATCCAGAGTGAATTTGACGTACCGACGACGTCTTCTGTTTCTTCACCATGAAAACCAATTG
>JAQGGV010000021.1 GCA_028289185.1 Candidatus Saccharimonadota bacterium | reverse complement strand
ACGACTTCCTGGCTGTTGCTGAGGAAGACCACCAAACCGAACTGACGCGTCTGGCCGAAAGTGCCGTCGAGCGCGGTGTGAATGAAATCACGAGTGGTGAACAAAACCGTGACAATGACTTTAATGTTGAAAAGAAGCTAAAGAACGAAAATAAGATTAAGAACGACGCTCGTAAAAAGAAAAAAGCGCAAAGACAAAATCGCAAAAAGAGTCGCAAGTAATGAAGCATACTGTTGAAGAAGTTCGCTTGAAAAGTGGTGCAAGGGGTTTACTCATTGACGTACCCGGTGCGACCGTCATGAGTTTCCAATTCCAGTTCCGCGCTGGTAACCGTTATGTCAAAAGCAAGAACATCTATGAAGCTGCACACGTCATGGAACACATGGCCTTTGGTGCGAATGCAAAGTTCAAAGACGAACATGAGTTTGAAGCCGAATTCACCAAAAACGGCGCTTATCACAATGCCTATACCAGCGATTTATCCATGGTCTATTTGGCTGACTGTGCCGACTTTGAGTGGGAGCGTATTTTTGAACTGCAGGAACTATCTATTTGCCAGCCACGTTTTAACGCAGCGGAAATGGAAGCCGAAAAAGGCAATGTTCGCTCGGAACTAACCGGCTTTTTGAATAATCACAACCGCGTATTATGGCCAAAAGTTCAGCAGCTGCTGGGCGAGGATGTCTTTACGTTTAACCAGCGCCTGAAGACAATTCCACGGGTAAAATTGCAGCACATTCGCGAGCACCATGCCAGGACACACACGGCTGCCAATATGCGTTTTGTCATCGCCGGCAAACTACACGGTCGCAAGAGTGAAATCAAGCGCCGACTAGAGGAATGGGACCTGCCGGAAGGCGAACGTTTTGAAGTTCCACATGACGAATTCCATAGTGGCAACCCAACGCTTATTCGTCGCAAAGAAGCCTCGAACCTGACATTCGCTTGGTCAATGATTGTACCGCGTGAACTGACCGACGAAGAGTCAGACGCAATGAACTGTCTGGATCACATACTGACTGGCACGATGACATCACGTATCTATGGCGCCGCCCGCAAAAAAGGCTTGGCCTACGGCATGTTTAGTGACACATCGGTTGGATTCCACGATTCATCATGGGATTTTGGCGGTCAGGTAAACCTGGAAACATCTGACGATTTGTTTGATATTATCGTTCGCGAACTTGGCGCAGTCCTCGATGGCAAAATCACCGAGGCTGAAATCGATGCGGCGAAATCATACGCACTTGGCCGTCACCAAATGGGTGCGCAGACAGTATCGCAAATCAGTAACTTTTACACGAATCGTTATTTTGCCGATGATGTTGTCAAGGAATACGAAAAAGTTCCTGATTCTATCCGTGGTACGAACCGTCAGGTCATGATCGACACTGCACGTGAATTCATCAAGCACAACACGCACGTTTTGGCTGGAGTGAGTAGTGGCGAGCGCAAAGAAATTGTCGGCTTAAACCAGAAACTGACAACATTGTTCGAAAAAGTCTAGTCAGGCTATACTACTAGTATGAATATCGCAATTCTTGGTTACGGCGTCGAGGGCGAGAGTGTTTATAACTACTATCACGCCAAATATCCAGACGCGACCTTTACGGCTTATGACAATAAGCTGGAACCAAAAAACGAATTGCCGGATGGCGTGAAGTTCGTTGGTGGCGTTACTGATTTCAAGGGAATTACAGCCGACTTGGCTTTTAAAACGCCGCCGATTGCACCCTGGGACGTCGAGGTAACCGGTAAAGTAACCAGTGTGACACGAGAATTTCTGAAAAATTGCCCGGCGCCAGTCATTGGTGTCACGGGAACAAAGGGTAAGGGTACGACGTCGAGCATGATCACATCGATTTTGAATGCTGCCGGCAAGAAAACTTGGCTGGTTGGGAATATTGGTGTCAGTGCCTTTGATGTGTTGCCGCAAATTAGTGCGGACGACATTGTTGTCTATGAACTCAGTAGTTTTCAGTTATGGGACGCGGATGTCAGCCCTCATATCGCCGTTGTTCTGGGTATTGAGCCGGAACATTTGGACGTACACAAAGATTTTAATGATTATGTGCAGGCAAAATCCAACATCGCTAAACACCAACACGAGGATGACGAAGTTATCTATAAAGAGGGTAACGAGTGGTCTGAGGAAATTGCCCAAATGTCACCCGGTGAAGCCGTCCCGTACTTACTCAACAAGGGCGCATTCGTAAGCGAGGGGTATTTTTACTACCAGAGGCATAAACTGTGTCCGACTTCGGTCCTGCAGATTCCTGGTCAACACAATATCGAAAACGCCTGCGCGGCTATCGCAGCCACGTGGAGTTGGGTACAAGATCCCGAGGTTATTGCCCGTGGTCTTCACGACTTTAAAGGTCTGTCATACCGCATCGAGTTAGTTCGTGAGCTCGACGGGGTGTCGTATTACAACGACAGCTACTCAACAGCATCTGCCGCAACAAATGTGGCACTGAGTGCGCTCGACAGGCCAACCGTGTTAATTGCTGGGGGTTACGACAGGGGATACGGCTACGAGGAAATGGCAAATGTTATCAAGACGCATCAGAATATCCTAAAAGTATTATTAATTGGCGAGACCGGTTCAAAGATTGCCGAACACCTGGACAAGGGCATATTCGAGCTAAGTGGTAGTCTTGATGACACCACGAAACGTGCGCATGATTTAGCCCGGGCTGGAAGTGTGGTTCTGTTGAGCCCAGGCTTTGCGAGTTTCGATATGTTTACAAACTTTACCGAACGAGGTAGACAATTTACAGAGGTAGTTAATGCATTATGAGCCAATTTATTTTTGATAGTTATAGCTTTGATGAGGTGACGCACGACGCCACGTTTCGTTATCGTTTTGATGACGGCCGATCATTCCAGGAGATCTTTCATTTCGATAGTGTCACGGATTCATACAATCATGATGTCCTCGATCGAGCGCTCCACTTTGCACATTTGCTGGTTGGTTCGTCGTATTTCAAGACCTTTCCAACGCGTGATGTTAGTGCGGGTAACATTGACGAATGGCAAGCGGAATTTCTGAATAGCGTATACCAGGAAGGCATGAGCCAGTACGCCTATGAAAATGGACTGACTCGTGACGATTTGGCGCAATTCTCGGCAACAGGTAGTTCGGAATCGGCTGTTGATTATAGCGGTGAAGGAATTATCACATTGCAAAGTGGTGGCAAGGATTCATTGTTACTGGCGAGTATGTTAAAGGACGCGGGGATAGGCTTCGATGCGTTGTATATTTCCTCTGGTCCATCGCACCCGTCCATGTTGGATAGTATTACTGACAAGTTGATGGTTATTCACCGAACAATTGATCGTCCGGCCCTAAAACATGCAAGCGAGGATGGCGCCAAAAACGGACATATACCGATTACCTATGTCGTTATGGCAGTCGCACTCATCCAGGCGGTCCTCACTGGCAAGCAAGCGATTTTGGCGGCAATCGGTCATGAAGGCGAGGAACCACATGCAGCGATCGGCGATTTGTCGGTGACGCACCAATGGTCTAAAACCTGGTCGGCCGAACAGCAATTTGCCGAGTATGTCCGTCGTTATATTTCGCCGGACCTTCACATAGGCTCTCCACTGCGCCGCTATAGCGAACTCCGCATCGCAGAACTATTCGCCGACAAAGCCTGGGCGCAGTATGGCCATTCATTTAGTTCCTGCAACCGAGCAAACTACAAACAGGGCGATGATAACTCATTACTTACATGGTGCGGAGAATGTTCGAAGTGCGCTAATTCATATCTGTTATTTGCACCGTTCGTGGCGCCGGGTGAACTAAAGAGTTTATTTAATGGACAGGACTTATTTGTAAAACCGCTGCTCACAGAAACCTTCAAAGGGCTACTTGGAATCGACGGTGTCCCCAAACCGTTTGAGTGCATTGGTGAAATCGATGAACTACGCGTAGCGTACCATATGAAACGCGAAGGTTACGAGAATTTGCCGTTTGATGTGCCCGAGGCTACGTTTAATTACAAGCAGGAATTCCCCGTCCAGCCATGGGCGAGTGAGCTCATCTAGAACTACTGTATAATAAAGTTATGCAACCCCTGAAAAAGCGCCTACAAGCGCTGGCCGAAGACGTTGACTCCGCCTACGCGCAACTCGCAATTGATGACAAAGCTGCCCAGCTGCAGCAACTGGAGCAGGACTTGGCTGTGCCCGAGCTGTGGAACAATCCCGCTGATGCTCAGGCAAAAAATAAACAGCAGTCGGTACTGACCGCGATGGTTCAGCCGTGGCAGACACTCAGGGCACAGGTAAATGACCTGAGTGAACTGATGGAACTTGGCGACGATAGTCTGCAGGGTGAATTTGAAACGCAAATTAGCGCCCTGGAAACCGAACTTCGCGAACGCAAAAAGGAACTGCTACTCAGCGGTCCATTCGACGATCACAATGCCATTATCCGCATTAGCGCCGGTGTTGGCGGTACGGATGCGCAGGACTTTGCCGAAATGCTGGAGCGCATGTACCTACGCTGGGCCGAAAAATCCGATATGTCGACCGAGATTGTCGAGCGGTCGGCGGGTGAGGAAGCGGGACTAAAAAGCAGTGTCATTGAGGTGACTGGGCCGTATGTGTACGGCAAACTGAAGGGTGAGCATGGGGTCCACCGCCTGGTCCGACTGAGCCCATTTAACAGTGATAATCTACGCCAAACCAGCTTTGCATTAATCGAAGTTTTGCCGCAAATCGATACACCAGATGAGGTACAACTTGACGACAAAGACCTCAAAATCGATGTTTACCGTGCAGGCGGCCATGGCGGTCAGTCAGTTAATACAACCGATAGTGCCGTGCGTATTACGCATATCCCGACAGGTTTGACGGTAGCTATCCAGAATGAGCGCAGCCAGTTGCAAAACCGCGAGACGGCGATGAAGATTTTGCGCTCTAAATTGGTGCAATTACAACTGGAGCAACACGCCGAATCAGTCGCCGAACTTCGCGCTGGTGAATCGGCCAATTGGGGTAGTCAGATCCGTAATTATGTACTGCACCCGTATACTTTGGTCAAAGATACGCGCACCAAATACGAGGAAAAGGATCCATCAGCTGTGCTGGACGGCAAGATCGATGGTTTCATCAATTCCTATCTGGAATCACAGATTAGGTAACATTGCATTTTTATAGTACTTATGATATAATATACATCAGATACGCAAGTTTTCTGAGTAATCCGCTCAACTAGCGTGTAGAAGGTGGTGAAGAACATGACTGATGGCATTGCGACGATTCACGTCGAGGTGACCAGGCCGGAAGAAGCGACGCTGACGGTTGCGAATTTTGCAATCGATGAGCATGCTCAGAGGTGGCTCCAGACAGAATTCAGCAAGGACTTCTGGGGTGATATCTCGATGCAATTCGCTGACGATGGAACCCGGGCCGTCTTTGGTTTCCGCGACGGTAAGGACTGGTGGACCTACAAGGCCAACATCCTGTACGGCCTGGTTTATGCGAACGCAACGCTGTGTGACCGTGAGGTCGAGGTCGTCGAAAACTTCAACCTCGAACTGAGTCATCGGATGCGCGGTCCGACTGAGCCCAAGAAGCACTAAAAGTAGTTTTGCGTCCACTTTCACCCAAGTGCCCGCACGTTAAGAGAAGTAGTCGAGGATTTATTCTTGGCTCCCGCTCTGTAATGTGCGGGCTCTTTTCGTGTGTGCCTCTATAAACTGAACTTTTCACTCATGCAACTTATGCTATAATAACCATAAGAAATGATACTGCTAGATAGGGTAACCAAAACATACGGCAAAGATAACAAGCCGGCGCTGAACCGCGTCAGTTTGCATGTCGAGCCAAATGAATTTGTTATTATTGTCGGTACCAGTGGCGCAGGCAAATCAACTTTGCTGAAGTTACTGACCCGCGAGGAAAAGCCAACCAGCGGCAAAATCGTCGTTGGCGGCATTGATTACGACACGCTCAAGGACAAGCACATCCCATTACTGCGTCGCAAAATCGGCGTCGTATTCCAGGATTTCAAACTACTACCGCAGCGAACCGTTTACGAGAACATTGCCTTTGCGCTAGAAATCGCTGGCATGACCAACCGTGAGATCAAAAACACGGTACCAAAAGTCATCGAACTGGTCGGCCTGACTGGTAAGGAAGAGCAATTCCCTCACCAGCTATCTGGCGGTGAGCGTCAGCGCGTGGCGATTGCCCGTGCGGTGGTACGACAACCCAAAATCCTGATCGCCGACGAGCCAACGGGCAACCTTGACCCACGCCACAGCTGGGATATTGTGCGTCTACTAGAGAAAATCAACAAGTACGGCACGACCGTTTTGCTGACGACTCACAACGTTGAAATCGTCAACAAATTGCAACGCCGTGTCATTACCATCGAGCATGGCAAGATTACATCTGACCAAGC
>JAQGGV010000079.1 GCA_028289185.1 Candidatus Saccharimonadota bacterium | reverse complement strand
TTTCTGGCATCTGTAGGTCTAGCAGAATCAGGTTTGGCATAAATGATTCCACCATTGCGATACCAGACTTGCCATTGTCGGCAACTTGGACGTCGAAACCGTCGGCCTCGAACTTCATGCGGTACATTTGGTTGATTACTGGATCATCTTCGATAATGGCGATTTTTGTCATATTGTCACCATTATAAACTATATGTAGAACACCTGTAAGTATTGCAAAATAATACCCTTTATGCTATAATAGACCGATATGAAGCATCGACGAGAGACTGATCCATCATCCAATGCGCAAGACTATGATACTGATTATATGCTTCCTTTTGACGAGCATGTACGGGTTATGGAGCAAGTTGAACACGCCGACACCTCTTCACTGGACCAGGATAAGGACCAGAAAAGCCGTTTTGAAGGATTGAGGGGCAAGATTGGCCGTACTCTTGGCATTGCCGGTGTTGCAGCTGTCATGTTAATTCCCGTTTATGAACTTGCTGCATCGGACGCCGCCATGGCAAAAGTCTATAACGGCCTGGATAGTTGGGCTACGAGTCTTGAACACAAAACACCTATGCAGAAAAAAGCTATAGAAGACCTTGGAACTCTCGCAATTATCGAGGCAGAGGTTTTGATAACCGGTTCACTGATTGCGCGCAACAACAAACTTCGCGCTGTATTTCAGGATAGCGGAGCCTATGTCGATGAAAAACAAAAAGACATGATCGGTGTACGTAAGGCTATCTCTACCTTCGTGAATACCCCCTATATGCTTATCGGAAAAGTCGGTGATGGTGTTGCAAAAGCCGGCGAAAAACTCGATGAAACTGATAATAAAGCCGTTGCATTCATTGGTAAACGAATTGTCAATGTCGGTGCAGTCAACGCAATTGGCACCAACGGTGTTGTTATGGGTGAAACGATGAATGACAATCCACCATCAACTGGACGTATTGCTGAGCTTGGTGCCGCTATTGGTCTCACGTGGGTTGGTCCAGCCGAGGGTATTCGTGTGCTGAATCGCCACTTTCCCAATACGATAGGTAGGGGCATGCACGGTATCGGTTGGGCATATACGGAACTCACACATATGAATGTCGTGAACCCACTGGAAGCACCGGTTGGTAACTTGGCTATGGGTAGCGCAGCTGTTGCGATGATCTACACTGGTACGCGCATGGCGCTTTACCATGACGAACAGAAAAAGATCAGAGCTGCAAAAGAAAATGCAATCATTGATTATGACCCGCTTGATGCCCACTACGACGAACAGATGGCCATCGATGAATCCGCCGATCTGGAGCAAGCTGTTGCGGCGCTGAACATAAAAGCTGAACTAGTCTAGTTATTTTCGGCTTGGCGAGTGTGCCAAGGCTCTGTTTCGAATACTGCGACGACAAGTGCGCATACAGGTAATGAAACACATTTTTTGCCAACAACATGCATGTTGATTGGGCCAAACTTCATGCCACGGTTCTGAGCAAGTGCTTGTAAGCTGTTTTGGATATCTGCACGGACTTCACCCTCAGTGTGGCCTTCATGTTCGACCAGGAGGCCTTTTTTGGTTTCCTCGTCTTGGATCCAGCCAATACCGGCCCAGGCTTCTTGGTTGCGTTGGGATGTGCGCATTTGTGCCATGACAACGTATAGTTTATCGCCCCAATCGCCTTCAGGGGCATGAGGCTCGTCGATAACGGTGACATTGCTGCCTGGGGGAAGTACGGAACTCAGGTAAAGGATATTGAAATTAGCAACGCCAGCGTTCACGAGCGCATGGTCAAAGGCAGCGAGTTGGGTTGGACCGACTCCGGTCCCGGCAGACATGTTGATATTCATAAATAGACTATAAAATTTTGATGTATTAGGTTATCGAAAACCACTATACCACATAACTGTGGTAGATTAACTCAAGATTCAACCTCTCTACTGTCAGCTTTTTGCTTAATTAAATATTGTTTGAACATTTCAATTGGGCGCAGGCCAACCTTGTGTCGGCGTAGGCCTTCTATACCAAGATCCATCTCGAAATTGATGCGCGGGATATTGTTCTGCACAGCAATTTTTGCAAATGCATGTGTCATATAGTCAAAGATGAACGGGTGTGAATAGTCGACTCGCAGATGGTTGACGATGTATGAATCATCGTGCGGTTTGTGATAGAGCAAAATACCGGCGAGCTTGCCGCTCAGGCGCAGTTCCATACCTTGCATACCGAGCTCATTTGCAAGTCCTAGTGTACGATCGAGCGCTACAAACTCGGTTTTATCAGGGTCGTTGCCAGAGTCTTTTGCTTCAACCCAGCGTTTGACATGCTCCATAACCTCTGCCTTCGCAGGATCAGATGACATGTCGATTGCGCCCACCTGTATTTCATAGCCATCAATCTCACGGTGGAATTTACCAACCTTACGGCGTATACGGCCAAAATCAGGTCCTTCGAGCGTTGCAAGAGCTTGGCTATCAAGGATGTACTCGTTATAATCTGGTTCCTCGACGATTTCAAACATGTCGGCATCGGTAATATTACTCACCACGAATTCTGGCACGTGAACGATTTTTGGCTCCTGGCCAGTTGTACGAAGATGGTCAAAAACCGTGTTGAGGCTGTTATCGACATCGGACGTACCTATAACACTCAAGCCTGAGTTCTCTTCATCAAGCGGAACGCTGTAGTCAATGACCAGATTGTCATTGTGGCGCGCGGCGGCAAGAGTACCGTCAAAGTTGTTCCAAATCTGCATACTAGGAAAGGATAAATTCGAATAAGCTGGATGATTACTCACTGCATCATCGTAACTGTCTCTGTTATCCAAGTTAATGGGTGTAAATTCCGGGAAATTGCCAATCATTGTGCGTTAATTATACCATATTTATCTGTTAGAGTCAATATTAAAGGTCTTTTTCTTGACATATATCTACCACAAAGCATAATAAGGAATAACATGAATTTTTTCAAAAATAAACTACAGATATTTATTACAGTCGTTTTCCTTGCCTATTTCGTTTGGTGGCTCAGTTTTCAGTCGTCCCTAACAGACCAGGGACCATCAACTCAGTGGTTTGGCAGTACCTACGGGGTAATGGCGCTTATCGCTTCGCTGATAGGTTTTATCGCATCACGGAAATGGGGCGGTTTCAAAACAGTTTTAGGCAAGGCGCTCCTTTTCATCTCGATTGCTTTATTTTTGCAAGAGGCTGGACAGTTGATTTACGCTTACTATATCTATGTAGGGAACATACAAATCCCGTATCCGTCATGGGGCGATGTGGCATATTATGGTAGCGCTCTATCCTATGTCGTTGGTGCGTTTTTCTTGGCAAAGTCCGTCAGCTTCGGAACTTTATTCAAAGCATCAAAGTTCAAGTTTGTACCGTTTATTGTTCCGATTATTATGCTGGGTATTTCATCGTTCTTCTTCCTGTACAATCATCAATACGATTTCAGTAATACGTTAACGGTATTCCTTGACTTCGGTTACCCGATCACAGAGGCGGTATACGTCTCGTTGGCTCTTATTGCGTACCTGTCCTCGAGTAAACTGCTCGGCGGATTGATGAAAAGTGCATTGCTTATCATGATGTTTGGTTTTGTTGTGCAATACGCCGCAGACTTTAGCTTCCTGTATGCCAGTAGTCGTGATTCCTATTTGGCCGGTAATGGCGTTGACCTTACTTTCTTGGTCGCGTACTTTGTCGCAGCGACTGCAATGATACGATTCCTTGCAACATACAACAACCTCAAACAAAAAACGTCAGGAAAGGTAACGTAATGGAAAACCAAGATCCACAAAAAGATCTGCATGCAGTACCTCAAATACCGACACTTGATGCTGTGCAGGCTCCTTCAGCCAATACAGCCGTAGTAACAGCGAATACTGTAACTGAATCAGTAGTTCCCGTGGCGGACGACGCACCAAGTCTTTTCTCTCAGATTGCCGAGAAGATTATTGAACAACAAGAAGCAATTATTGGACCAATCGCGGTCGAACAAGCCAAGCAGATTCGCGAACTTGCTATTAACTGGCCTAAGCATGATGTCGGTATTACAGGCAGCCCACAAGATGCTATTGATGATCTCGTTGAAAAGTATAAAGAGCTCTTTGGTCAAATTGCCGTACAAGTCAGCCGCGAGGCGTCGGCAAGTTTCCTGGCGCAACTCCCTGTTGATCAACGTCCGAAGTCATTGACGGAGTAATGTAGGGCACTATGGTGGGGGATGGGAAAGGCACTAACCAGCGAAATCTATTCTTGCGCCCCAAAAAACTGAAGGGTGTCCTGGAGCGCGTTAACCAGGAAATGTATGTTCGCAACTTGCAGTTGACGCAGACCAACCGTACGCTGTCATTGCTGCAAACGATTGATAAATTAGTCCTTGAATCTGAAGGATCGACGGCAGATTTATGCAATGCCATTTCGCATGCGATCTGCCAGACGACCAACTATCCGATGGTTGCAATCTTGGCCCAGGAAACACACAAGAAAAATGCCATCCGTGTCTATGGCTGGGATAGCTTGTTGCCAATGGATGACCATTCCAAGGATCTGATTCGTGAACTGGAAATCCATGAAAAGCACATCGAATGGCTGGAGTCGGACACGGCATCAGTCAATGTGTCGATGAAGGATATTGCCCGTGAAGAACATATATTTGTCAGTCAGACACACAGCAAGGAAGTCATAAAGCTTGCCGATTACCTGGGTGTGAAATCTATTTACATCGTCAAACTGACGTCACGGGGCCATTTGGTGGGCATGATGGTCGTTGGGTTGGTGTCGGATGCCGCCACTGCGGGTGTGATGAGCAACGATGAAGATTTAATCAACCGTTTGGGCGGCGCTGTCGGCATCGCACTCGATAACAAACTGCTGCTCGAGGAAAACGAACGTGTGGTGAATCAGTTGCAACGAACCAATGACAAGCTAAAGGCGCTGGATGAGACCAAGGACGAATTTATTAGTATGGCGTCACACCAGTTGCGCACGCCGCTGACATCAATCAAGGGTTACGTGAGTATGGTCCTAGAGGGCGACGCAGGGCGCATTACACCACAGCAGCAAAAACTACTGGTTGAGGCATTCAAAAGTAGTGAGCGCATGGTCGGACTCATTGCCGACTTTCTGAATGTGTCGCGCCTGCAGACTGGTAAATTCCTGATCGACAAAACGCCATTTGATTTGAAAAAGGTCCTGAAGGAGGAAATTGCCGACCTCGATGTGATTGCAGATAGTCACTCGATCAACCTGCGACTAAAGACGGCAACTGGACACTTCCCCGTCGTCGCGGATGAATCCAAGATGCGCCAAGTTATTATGAACTTTGTCGACAACGCTATTTATTATTCACGCGCCAACAGCACGATCGTCGTGAACCTGGAACGTGTCAAAGGCAATGCTGCACTGACGGTTGTCGATACCGGTATTGGTGTACCAAAGTCAGAGCAAGCGCACCTATTTACCAAGTTTTTCCGGGCAGGAAACGCCCGCAAACAACGGCCTGACGGCACGGGTGTGGGCCTATTCCTGGCACGCAAAGTCATCAGCGAACATGACGGATCGATTATCTTTAGTTCAGTCGAGGGCAAGGGTAGTACGTTCGGATTCAAGATACCCCTAGAGGATGGGGTGAAAGAGCTGCCCAAAAAGGAATTAGTGGCTGCCGACAAAGACGCTGATAAGCCCGCTGACGATCACGATCACCGCAAAAGCGATAAGTAGCCCAAAAAGCACTGGTCGCCTAAATTGCTTGCGATCGTAGTACCACTGGTGTATCGGATGACGTTTGACGGCGCTAACGGCCGTTACTGTTGTATGGACCGCGGCATTGCTGCCTTTGTACTTCTTGGTTCGTTTTTTCTTGTTAGCCATTTATATCTATCATACCCCTAAGTCGACAGAAGCTAAAGATAACTGACTACATGCCTGCAGCCGTGTGCAGTGCGGACAGGCCAGCGCGAGCTGGTCTTTAGGGGATGGGAGATGCCAAATCGGATTCATTCCGAGTTGGCATTGGGAAGGCGGACCCTTCCCTTGATTGATAACAAAACACCCCCGTCTTAGACGGGGGTGTTTTGGGAGTTCGAGTCAAGGACTCGCATTAAGAGCGGTCAGACTCGATTAAGCACGGAACAGATTGCGTACGCGTTTGCTAGTAGCAGCATAGGCTGCGCCAGCTGTAGTCATGCCAACACCAACGAGGGTGACGACAGTACTATCAGTACCAGTTGTTGGGAGAACCGTTGGAGGTGTCTCACCAGGCTGACAAACTTTGTTAACGATAACATTCGCTGTGTCTTCTTTGTAACCGAAATCGGTTTCGACATGCGCAGTGTTAATTAACGTGTTGTTGCCACAGGCAGGTAGTTGGTCGTTTGCAGCGACAGTTGCGCTGTATTCAACCCATGTACCACCGCCGGTAGCGTATGAACCGACATTGATCCCTTTGGATGTAATGTCATCGTTTACTTGTTCACCTTCAGGATGAGCTTCAGTGTTCACTTTGGTTGAACCAGAAACAAGTGTTTCGCCGGCAGGCAATGAGTCTTTGACGACAACATTGTCTTGCTGAGCAGAATCAGTGTTCTTGTATTCAATCAGGTAGTCAACAGTTTCACCTGGCTGAGCGTTGTAGCTCTTCTGCCAGTTGTTTGCACCATGCTTACTAACAGTCTTTGTAACATTGAAGTTAGCAGTCTGTGGAGTACTAACTTTTACCTTGAACGTAACGTAACCAGCATAGTTGAAACAACCAGGTAGGTTACCGTC
>JAQGGV010000062.1 GCA_028289185.1 Candidatus Saccharimonadota bacterium | reverse complement strand
GACATAGCCTGGCGTATGAATGCCGATGAGGTCGGCGCCCAGAATGCCCTGTAGTATCAACTTGTGTCGCGGCAAACTCATAAACTTTTTGGGATCAGGAAATGGCACATGCAAAAAGAACCCAATCGTCGCCTCGATCTTTAAATCAACGAGCATCTGTGGCACCAGTAGCAACTGGTAATCATGAACCCAAATACGCGCGCCCTTGCCGGCCGCAACTTCAACGGTTTCGGCAAATAGTTTATTAACCGTCTGATACGATTTGTACCATCGATCGCGACGCTCACCCGGATGATCCTGTGGCCGCATATTGTGCAGTAGTGGCCACAGAACCGTGTTGCTATAGCCGTTATAGTAATCGTCGATTTGTTTCTGCGTCAAAAAAACTGGCGAACAGTTATAGTCAGCCAACTCATCGACAATTTCACTGCGATCCTGCTCGCTGAGTTCGTCACTGGCGATGCCAGGCCAGCCAATCCACAGACTGTTTTTATTGTTTACATAGGACGATAGACCCGTAGCGAGACCACCAACGCTTGGTGAAAAGACAATTTTGCCATCTTCTTTTTTGACACTGACCGGCAAACGGTTGGAAACGATAATGACCTGTGACATAAAAGTATCTATTACTAGCATAGCAACATGCGCGACACTTATAAAGCTTTGGCCTTATAAAACAGAATCTGCGTAGTCGATAATCAGTTTCGCGGTCTCGGCCGGCGCAGCCAGGACCGTGTTGTAAGAAATTTAATATTTCGTATATCGTTATAGGAGCATACTTGGTCCATAACATAAGGAGATAGATCATGGCATGGACACTAATCGTTATCCTCATCATATTGTGGGCATTAGGATTAATCGGCAATATCGGTGGTGGCCTCATCCACTTGCTACTCGTCGTAGCGCTGGTCGTGTTTATCTACAACATGGTCGCTGGTCGTCGTCACCCTGTGTAGGGATAGGGCCAAATCTGGTTAAACAATAATCAGAAATGCCACGGCAAAAGCAGCCATCAGGCTACTGAAGCGATCCAAAAATCCACCGTGCCCCGGTATGGCGTGTGACCAATCCTTGATTTTGAGTGAGCGCTTGGCGATACTGTTCGCAATGTCGCCGAGCGCACTGGCGCAACCGATTATCACGCCGAACGCCAATGTCAGTGGTACCGATGATTGATACGCCACAATGACAATCAACATACCGACAGTACCGCCAATAATTTGACCTATAACGCCCTGCCAACTTTTGTCGGGGCTTATCCATTTGGGAAGTTTGTAGCTGCCTAGGAACTTGTCACTGAAAAACGCAAAGACGTCGGACATAGCCGAACTAATACCTACCGCTACAACAACCGGCCGGAAATTGTATGGCAATACAATAAACAAACCAGCCATACATAGTGCCATGACGATAAACAGTAGCAGATAGCCAATTGCCCTTTTAGTCGTGCGTTTTCTGGTTTGGCGATGAAACTCCAAACTTCCAATGGCAATAGTCAGAAACACTGCAATTACGCCAGTGTAGTATGGGCTGAATACAATCAGCGTAAACACCAGATATATCGGAATCCACATGATGCATTTCACAAATAGGTCCGAACGAATAAGTTTGATGACATTCCAGCCATAAAATGGCAGACAAGCAAGCGTGCCTAACACAAGGACGGCGAGAAGTACGTAACTGAGTTGTACATAATTATCCATATCGGGTACCTTTCAAAGAAATTACTCGCTGGTTCACTCGCCAATTTTAGCACGCATGTTTACCCTTGTTTTTCGAGGTATTTTTTGTAGCCTTCCTTGAAAGCGAGCGAAGCGAAAATGCCAAGCAACAGACAAAAAACAAACACAATCCACGACAGACGGTGCAGCCATATTTCAGCTACCCTACCTAGCAAATAAACTATCCATACAACGACGCCCGACCAGACGATACCACCCAGTGCATTCGCAAATAGGAAACGTCGATACGGCATCCGCAGAATCCCCGCTAGCGGCCCGGCGAATATACGGAGTACTGCCACAAAACGTCCAAAAAACACCGTCTTGGCACCAAAACGTTGAAAAGCTTTCTCGGCCAGTTTGATCGTATGCTGATTCACATGTTTCGGAAACCACCTGCTCAGTACTTTGAGGAATTTACGACCCTGAGTACGTCCGATGTAGTAACCAATCGAGTCGCCAACGATGGCGCCAGTCGCGGCGACGGCCCAAATTATCCATGGATTGGCTATATTGTGACTCGCCAGCAGCGCGGCGCTGGTCAGGGTAATTTCACCCGGTAGCGGAATTCCCAGACTCTCCAGGCCAATCACCAACAGCACAGCCGCGTAGATTGCTTCTGCTGGTAGCGTGTGTAGCCACTGGATGACATCAATATGCATATCCTTAGTGTAGCCTATGTCTCTATTAATCGGGCTTATTTATTGCAGATGGAATAGTGTGCTTTATAGCGTCGCGTTGTCGATAACGAAGCGGTAACGTACGTCAGAATTGACGACGCGCTCATAGGCATCATCAATCTGGTCAGCAGTAATCTTTTCGATTTGCGGTGCAACGCTATGCTCGGCACAGAAATCAAGCATTTCCTGCGTTTCGCGGATGCCACCGATGTTGCTGCCCGAGAACGACTTGCGGCCGCCCAGTAGTGAAAAGACATTCACCGACAAAGGTTCGGACGGCGCACCAACGTTTACTAATGTTCCCTGTGGTCGCAGCAATCCTAGGTAGGTATTTACATCCAAATTCACGCTGATGGTGTTGATGATCAGGTCAAACGATGATTTTACGTCCGCAAGCTCTTTTTCTTCCGACGTATTGACGAAGTGGTCAGCGCCAAATTCCTTGGCATCTTCACGTTTTTTGTCGGAGTGGGACAGCACCGTTACCTCGGCGCCCATCGCGTGTGCGAGTTTGACAGCCATATGACCCAGGCCACCCATGCCAAGTACAGCGACCTTTTTGCCAGGTCCTGCCTGCCAATGACGAAGCGGAGAGTAGGTTGTGATTCCCGCGCAAAGCAGTGGTGCAGCCTCATCCATTTCCATGCCATCGGGTATATGCAGCACGAAGTTTTCTGTCACGACAACGTGTGATGAATAACCGCCTTGGGTCAGCGGCGAACCTTCCACGTATTTGTCGTGGCTAGCATAGGTGCCAACGCTACCATTTTTGCAGTAATGCTCATTGCCCTCTAGGCAGTATTCGCACTCGCCGCATGAATTAACCAAGCAACCAACGCCAACACGGTCACCGACTTTGTGTTTTGTGACTTCTGATCCAACTTCCTGGACGATGCCGACGATTTCGTGACCAGGTACGAATGGGTACTCGATTTCGCGCCATTCCCCACGGGCGGTATGAATATCGCTATGGCAGATACCAGCGAATTTGATGTCAATCAGGACGTCTTTTGGTCCAACATCGCGACGCTCGATTTCGATTGATTCGAACTTATCCGTTGGGCCTTTGACGGCACGTGCTTTAGCTTTGATCATAATACCTCCTATTTGGATTTAGTAATTGCCGATGAAGTTACAATAACTTTCGAAGCAATGTCGCTATATTTAGTATAGGCGTAAGAGATATCGAGGTCAAACAGGTCCTATATAATTTCTATGTTTCAGCTAATTCTTTGACTCGCTCAAAAGCCTTAGGATAGTTGATACCAAAATATTCTTCCATTTCCGTAGGAACATCAATTGCGACAGTCAGGGTTGTCGTGCCGTCCTTCTCCGTAAGTCTGTACCTTTCCTCACCACCAGTCCACTCTTGGGTCCGTTCGG
>JAQGGV010000044.1 GCA_028289185.1 Candidatus Saccharimonadota bacterium | reverse complement strand
TTTAGCCTCTTCAATCACTCCACTACTGAACAAATTATCGGCTCTTTCCTCAATTCTTGATCGTAATATTTTTTTGTCAGTTGTAATTCCTACAATGATTAAATTATTAATTGGCTCATTTTTTCGGGAATTATTTATGCCATTTTGTTCAATAGATCGTATCAAGTACCTCTGATTCTTGTTGTTTTCGGGTAACTGTACGTTGTGTTCATTACAATATTTTTGAAGCTCTTCAACTGTCATTTTCTCTAACTCTGCACGAAATTTCTCATCAATTTTTGTACCAAATTGAAAATCAAAAACAATGCCATCAACATACAATCCAGTACCGCCAACCAGAAAAGGAATACGCCCGCGAGAACGAATTTCTTTGATTTTTTGAGTCGCATATTGTTTGAAGTCGGCGGCGGTAAATCGTTCGTTTGGTTCAACCAAATCAAGTCCCCAGTGCTGAACAAGTGATTGATCTTCGCGACTTGGTTTGGCAGTACCAATATCCAAACCCTTGTAGACTGTCCGGCTGTCTGCACAAATAATTTCACCCCCAAACTCCAGGGCAAGCTTGATAGCAAGCGCCGTTTTGCCACTCGCAGTTGGGCCAACAATGACAACTAAAGGCTTGGTTTCCATCTGATTTCCTCGAAATTATCGATAATATGGTTTGTACAACTAATTCCCTCTTGTAAAAGTAGCTGTGCCTGGACCTCTCTACCCCCGTGAAAGCCGGCTGCAAGTCCACCAAAACGATTCACCAGGCGATGCCACGGCAGGTCTTGATTACCAAAGTGAGCAATACCACCGACAACCCTACTGGCGGCTGGATGGCCAGCCAGTGCAGCCAAATCACCATAGGTCGTTACGCTACCCTTTGGCACCTGTGCCATCAGGGCCTCGACATCACTACGAAAGCGGCTATCAGGCATGTTTCAAATACTCCAGAACCATCGACCAGTTTCGACATCTGACTAGGTCCTGTGGTACATCGACATGCCAGCCATAATCACCAAACAATATTGCTCTCACCCCATGCTTCAACGCAGATAGACAATGATCTGGATTGTCGTCTATTAGTAATGAAACGCCAAGCTCGCGGCAGAGCTCACCCTTATCTTTCTTAACCCCTGTATGATAATTCCCCGTAAAGTAAATATTGAGGTCATCAATGCCAAAATGCTCCTTAAACCATCTACGAGTAGCCTTCTCCCAGTTAGGGTCACGAGAGGTAATCAGAACTATATGGTAATCTGTTGAAAGTTTATAAATAGCCTCTCTCGCGCCCTCAAGGATTGGGACATGCGATTGATCAATAACCATTTCATCCTCGAGGTCACTATAGCTAAAGCGATCGCTGAGCCCATGTTCTTGCCATATACGTGTGTAATAGCCTGAATATTGGCCCCTCACACTATAGTGCGCCTCTGTTAAATCAACACCAAAACGACTATTCACCAGCTGCCTGATGGATTCGGTGCTATCGGCTATAACGTCGTCGATATCTATGGCAATGAGTTGCTTTGTCATGGCGTACTAAAGTTGTTTGAGGTATTCAGCGAGCTTATCCAGCTGAACCTTTTCTTCACCACTCTGCGTACGGACGCTGACTTCGCGAGACTCTTTGTCCTTTTCACCAACGATGAGTTGAACAGGGATTTTCCAGATGGTTGCTTCGCGAATTTTTTTGCCGAGTGATTCGTTGCGGTCATCACGGCTGAAGCGGAGTTCGTTATATTTGATTGGTTGCATCAGTGTTGCGCCCCTAAGGACTTCCTCGATATCAGCGACATAATCCAGGACAGTGTCATTGATTGTCAGGATACGTACTTGCTCGGGAGCAACCCAGAATGGGAACCAGCCACCAGTATGCTCAATGAATACGCTCAAAAATCGCTCAATCGACCCCAATAGCGCACAGTGAATCATCACGGGACGGGCTGCGTTGCCCTCTTGGTCGATATATTCGAGGCCAAAACGTTCTGGCTGGACAAAGTCGAGCTGGACCGTCGCAACCTGGTGTTCACGACCAATGGCATCTGTTGCCATAAAGTCGATTTTCGGCCCGTAGAATGCCGCTTCGCCTTCTTGTTCGAAGTATTCGAGATTGTTGCGCAGAACCGCTGCCTTGAGCTGTTCTTGAGCCGACTGCCACAGAATAGCGTCACCCAGATAGCCGTCGCCATCATCCCTGTAACTAAGCCTGACACGAAGCTTCATGTCGATGGTTGCGTAGAGTTCGTTTGCAGAGGCCAGCAGACCGTTAATTTCGTCCTCTAATTGATCCTGACGACAAAAAACGTGACTATCATCCTGAGTCAACGAACGAACACGGTTGAGACCACCGAGTTCACCTGTTTTTTCATCGCGGTAATCAGTGGTTGTTTCCAGGAAACGCACCGGCATATCTTTATAGCTTCGTGGCCTACTGACATAGATCTGTGTGTGGTGCGGACAGTTCATGGGTTTAAGCGCCATTTTGTCCTTTGTTTCCTGACTAGTGACCAGGAATAGCTCTTCACCGAACTTCGCCCAGTGACCAGATGTTTCGTACAGTTCGGTTTTTGTAATGTGCGGGGTAAAGACCTTCTCGAATCCTCGCGCCTGTCGCAGCTGGTTGGAATATTGCGCCATCAGATCACGCAGAACAGTTCCACGGGGTGTAAACAACGGTAAACCGGCCCCAACGAGTGGTGAAATGGTGTACAGATCGAGTTCTTTGCCAAGTTTACGATGATCACGGAGTTTGGCTTGCTCTAGTCGCTCCAAATAGACATCTAGTTCTTCCTGCGTGGCAAAAGCGACACCGTACAGGCGTTGCATCTGTGGGTTCTTCTCGTTACCGCGCCAGTAGGCACCAGCAACGCGCATCAGCTTGAATGCACCAACGTCCTTGGTATTGGCGACGTGTGGGCCACGACAGAGGTCTGTAAAGATACCGTTTTTGTAAAAAGAGACGTTCTCGACAGCCGAATCGCCATCTGTAATCGCGCCAAGTTCATCTGCATCCAGATCCTTGGCAACAGTCGTGCCGCTCCGCTTGAGGTCGTTTAGGAGCTCCTCTTTGTACGGCTGACTGTTTTCCTTTGCCCAAGCAATCGCTTCATCAATTGGCTTTTCGAATCGTTCAAAAGTATCACCATAGTCGATAATGCCGCGCATAGTCTTCTCGATTTTGGCAAAATTCTGTTCGCTAATTTTGGTATCACCCAGATCAATATCGTAATAAAATCCGTTTTCTACGACCGGTCCGACACCGAACTTCGCCTCTGGCCATAGCTTTTGGACCGATGCCGCCATAATATGCGCCAAGCTGTGCCGCATTGCGTGCAGGTAATCATCATGTTCGCTCATTCTTCACTCCTTTTTTATAATTTTTGTAAATAAAAAACATGCGATGTTTAGATTCAATACATAGGTATATCAATCTATAAATCGCATGTCTCGGGTCTCGATCAATTGTCGGGACGGTTCCACCGGACTTTTACTTGTGAGGCAGCGTTACGTACGCTTCCACGACCGACGAGGCTCTATGGTCGGTTACACCATGTCATCACCTCTATCTATCATAACCAACCACCCCAGTT
>JAQGGV010000043.1 GCA_028289185.1 Candidatus Saccharimonadota bacterium | reverse complement strand
GGCCAGCCGTTCCGTGATCTCGTCCAAGCCATCGTGCTGGTTGCCGGCGAGCCAAGTAATGCCGCACCACCAAACCCCAATGTTCACCAGTACGACCGCGATGGTTTTCGCGAAATTCTACAGGCTGTCTACCAATTATCCGCCCATAATCAGGATGAAGCGCCCAAAGTCGAGGACACCCTCGATGATGTCGTCAAGGACGGGCTAGAGAATACCACGACCGCCTTTGTTATCATGGATGCCAACCAAAAAGTCGTCTACCACAACGGCCACGCGCCAATTCGTAAAAACGTCGAGGATGAGGACGTCTTGGAATTGATTTTCCCAGATGAGGACACCTTGGAGGAATGGCTTAACAAAGCATCCAGGAACAAGCTCAAAGCCGAACATACCTGGACTCGCGTATCGAACAAGCTGCCTGGCGAACAAGATCGCCACCTGTACGACGTTGTCGTCAGCTACCACAAGAACAGCGTCGCCGAGACAGTTATCACACTCTTTGACCGCACCAATATCTACATGCCCGAGGAGGACGACCTGGACTTCATTTCGTTTGCCGCACACGAACTGCGTGGGCCGATTACCGTTATCCGTGGCTACCTGGATGTGCTGCAAGACGAGCTAGAACCCGTACTCGAACGCGACCAGGCCGAATTGATGCAGCGCCTGATTGTTACGTCAAACCGCCTGACCAGTTACGTGAACAACATCTTGAATGCATCGCGCTATGACCGCCGCCACCTCAAACTACACATGACAGAGGAGACCATCCGCCACATTTACGACGGTATCATTGATGACATGCAACTGCGTGCAGGTACCCAGAATAGGCTACTGGTCGCCGATATTCCCGATGATTTGCCAACTGTCGCTGCCGATGCAGCAGCTGTCGGTGAGGTTATGAGCAACCTCATAGATAATGCTATCAAATACAGCAACGAGGGCGGTTTGGTACATGTCAAAGCCCGACCGGCCGCTGGCTTTGTCGAAATATCGGTCATCGACCGCGGTATTGGTATGCCGACCAGTGTCTTGCCGAATCTATTCCACAAATTCTACCGCTCGCACCGCAGCCGCGAAACAGTCGCCGGAACCGGTATTGGCCTGTATATCTGCAAAGCAATCGTCAGTTCGTGTGGTGGCACAATCACCGCGCGTAGCGTCGAGAACGAGGGCTCAACATTTAGTTTCACACTGCCTATATATGACACGGTTGCAGATAAGTTGAAAGCAAGCGATAATAGTAACACGTCTCTGATTGAACACGGCAGCGGATGGATCAGAAATCATTCACTATATAGGGGATAAGATAAATGGCAATTAAAACAATCCTAGTCATTGAGGACGATCGTTTCATCGGCGAGATGTATGTTCGTAGCCTGAAAAAAGAGGGCTATGAAGTCGACTGGATGGTCGGCGGCAACGATGGTCTGACCGCGGCTCGTAACAAGCCGTACGATCTAATACTGCTCGATGTCATGCTTCCCGAAAAGCGCGGCAACGAGATCCTTGAAGCTCTGCGAAATGACAAAGAAGACTTGGTACCGAATACTCGGATTATCGTCCTGACCAATTTTGAGCAGGATGATGAATCGCGCATGGCAATGGAACACAATGCTGACGCCTACCTTATCAAGGCCGAAATCACTCCCAAAAAACTACTAGAAGTCGTCGCCAACCTTACTCCTTTAGCCTAGACAACCTCTGTTAATTCTGCTAAAGTATGGAAAGTTTCACTATGATCCCGATGGTCCCGTCGTCTAACGGTTAGGACACCAGGTTCTCATCCTGGCAATCGGAGTTCGATTCTCCGCGGGATCACCAGGAGCGTAGTGAACCCAAAAAACACCTTTCAATCTGAGGGGTGTTTTTCGTTGGACTGGATTTTTAAGCCAAAATATAGTATAAAAACAGAGACCCATTGGAGTACATAGTAGATTGGTAAACAATCATGGCCAAAATCGGAAACATGCGAATCGGCACCCACCAGCTCATCGAGCTGAACAATCGCGAGGAGCGCAACCGCACAGAAATCAACGACATGCTCCTAGACATGATGAGCCTGGCCAACCGCAACTCGAGCTTCGCCCAGATGCGAGAGTTGCACGCCAAGCTGCGTCTGTTCGAGCTGTGGGGCGGCGAAAGCAGCGAGCTGGACCGGCTCGTGGACATCATGCCGCTCGCCGAGCAACCCATGCGAATCGCATCGCGTGCTCGTCGGGACCTGCTCATGATCGCCTACGCCGTCAACACCGACAGCCTGAACCGCGAGGAGCTCACGCAGTTCGCCTGCGACATCGTTACGGGCACGAAGCCGTTGATCGAGCCGGCGACCGACAAGCAGCTGTCCGAGCTGTTGGAATACCTCCACCTGGACGTGTTCAACGGCGAGGAAGCTGCCAAGTTCCTGGCTCGCGTCGTCGTGGTTACCGCTGAGCACATGCAGCAAAACGACACCCAGCCCGGTGGAGTCGATGAAGAGCAGCAGTTCCTGCTGACCTGCATCGGTCTGCTGGGCTACCGATCGAGCAAGCAGTCGTTCGACGCCGTCGCCGCGGTTGTGGATCTGTGCATCCAGCACGGTTACTACGACAAGACCGTCGAGCAGCCAACCACTCGTTTCGAATCGGTCCTGGGCCATGCGTTCAATGCCTTGCACCGGATGTTCCAGGATGTGCGCGTCTGGATGTGGGCGGAAGAGCACCTACCTAGGTGGCGCTACGCGCTACTTGACGGCGACGCAACCCAAAAGACGACGGAGCACTTCGGCAGGCTGCTCTGAGCCTCGACTACCAGTTCCTACTACAATGAGGTCGCCCCCGTACACGTCGTGTCCGGGGGCTTCTCTCATTTTTGGGGCAAAATGACAACGCCGACAGTTTTCACTGCCGGCGTCATCTTGGACTACGGGTTTGGGCACATCTAGCTGCGCGGCCAGATGCCGTTGCGCTCGTTGAGTGCGCTCCTGTGGATAGCAAACGCCGCAATCAGCACAATCGCGCCCACCAGGACCGCCCAGCCGTAGCGCTGATTGTGCACAAAGAATCGCAGACCCAGCCCTGCCGAGGCAAAGTAGGGCAGTGCCAGTAGCAGGTAGTACTTATTACCCCACCACTTGATGCCGCCCAGGCACAATGCACAGACGACAATCGGGAAGGCCCACAGGGGCCAGTTCGTAAATGGCATTGTCATTCCTCTCAGTTCAGTGGTTCGTGCTTGTCTTGGTTGCATCGCCACAGGCCCCAGACCCATAGCCCAGCCCCCAAAGGGACCATGCCGAATCCAAAGTACAGTGGCGCGAACATGCCGAGTGAATAGTATTGCACCAGGGCCGTCAAAATGACGACATACGCCGTTGCGACGTAAAGTATCCGCGGTTGCGGAATCTTCCTGATAGCAAACCACAGCACCACAATGCCGCAAATGATAGCGGCGAGCGTCGTGCAAAAGGCTTCCATCATTGCTCCAAAGTTGTAGTTCCAAGATGCTCGGGCGAGCAACTTGGCTCGTCTGATACGATAATTATACCATAATTAGCATAAAAATTCAATATTTACAGAGGTCATCTAGCTAAAGATCGTCGGCAGGCCCATCCACAGGAACTGGACGATGGCGAGAACACCAACACTGATAGCGGTGACGTAAACGGTTTTGTGTGTCTTTTTGAGGGCCATTTCCCAACCACGAATACCGGTGTAAATCGCCAAAATGGCAACGAGCGCGATTAACGCATCGCTGATCTTTTCGTAGGCTGTAATAGTGTCAAAAGACGCCTGGTTCAGAAGTGGGGCGACAAAAAAGGGCAGAAAGACGATAACGACGAGCGCGATAACGCTCGCAACGGCGAATTCAAAATTATGAAGTTGGATAATATTTTTCTTAGATGTTTTTGCCTGTGTAACCATAACGATATTGTAGCATAAGCCCGTGCATATATATCCACGAAGCCCTTATGTTTGCAAAATTCGGCCCCTGTCACGATAGTAGTGACATGACAAAACACGCGTTTGAGGACCCGGGCATTGCTTTTGCCGCACAGCGACTGACAGAGTTTGCCGGTGACCACGGCGTCGCAACTGACAGAGCTGCCACGCACCAGGCTTTGCTAAATAGCGCCGGCAGCCTGTTGATGTACGGCCCACTACTGATGAATGATTTCGACATACACAAGGATCTCGCCGGTACAATCCCTCTCGCAATCGAACGACTCGCAATCTATGACCACGAAACACCGCACCCAGAATACGACCGACTGTGCGGCGTGCTATCGAATAGATGTTTGTGGTTGGCCGTGGACAACATTGGTTTTGCCAATCATAACCTCTATAACATGTTGCGTATTTTTGACGCCAGTATAGAGGCTGATGATGTCGATTATGACACCGACGAAAACGGCAAACAAATGATTATCCGTCGCCACTACTTTATGGATTCTGACCAATACGCGTTGCAGTTCACGCAACAGGAATTAGAGGAAGCGCCAGGCACCGAGATTGATATTATGCGTGTTGATTTCGCCCTACCAGACCGTGCGAGCCTGGGCAAAAAGGTACAATAGTCTGATGGACGCAGAACATGGACTGAAATTTAGCGTAGCGACTGGGGCCGGGCCAGAGCGTAGCATCGAGAAAGCGATGGCGTTTATGAAATATGCTGCACGGCAAGCCTTTTACGATATTGCGATCAATGTGGCCGGCGATAATGACGAAATCATGCAACTCGTGGGACAAGCCATGGCCAATGATACAGCCGTCGATGGTAGGGCATACGTACTACTGGTCGACAAATATCCCGGCATTATGCCACGCGTGTATGAACGCGAAAGTGAATTGGTTGTTGACTACGCCAACAAGCAATCCCTTGAAACACACAGGGCCCTCCTGGCCAGAATCAGACAAGAAGAGCGAGACTGAAGTCCCGCTCTTTTCATACCAATCACTAGCTAAGCTTTACGCATGTACACACCAACAGTTATCGTGGCAAAGATCGCCACGATAACGACTACACCAAGAAGTGATGGCCAGAAATTAATATGATGATTTTCAGATGGCAATAAAGTAGTGAAAAACTGTTCACTGCTTTTCCGACGCACCAAAGTCATACTAAAAACATGAATAAAGCACGAAGAAATTTTGACCTACCAGCAATCCACATAACCGAAACAGACGGAGCGGGCTATAGACCACCCAAAGCCTACGATCCTGAGGAAATCGCCCGTCGTACTGGACAACGACCGGGCACGCTCATACGCGAATATCAGGCATCCGGCCTTGTGGTCGCCAGCAGTTTATTTGAAAAGCCAGCCACAGAGCCAGAAGATATCAACTACATTCGTCGCCGTTTGGCCGTTCCGCTGCTCAATTCGGCATGGTATGCCTTTGCCGATAGCGCCAAATCAACAGAGACTTTCATGCGCCGAGAATTAAAGTTGCCCGTCATTGCCGACGACGAAGCGGAGTGGCGTGCATCCAAGCAGTTCATGCTCACTCGTGTACGTGAGGGTCTGGCCAGTTCTGCGAGTCTGGCCAGCCGCCTCGTTATCCAATACCGAGACGAGCACGAAATTGCCCGTGTCCGCACCGAGAAAAAACTTGGTCGTACCATGGGCAATACTGCACTATGGCTTATCAACCTTCAGCACGCTAACGCGCCGCTCGGTATGAGTGAACAGGACATCCAAGATGTCGTCATGCTCGACGCACTCACACTGCTCGATGATGCTCGTACCAGCTACGAACCAACCGGCATCCATGAATCAGTTGCACAGTTTGCCGACCCAGAAAGCCCGCTGGCGCGTAACTGGCGCGACGCCGCTCCACGCAGCCGCGAAGCCTTGCACGCACTCGTTCAGTCACAAGACGATTTTGGCATTGCTGCTTAAGCGTCTAGATCGTATTGTTCTGGCAACTTTGTCGGGTCAACCCTGGCAAGTATCCAGGCGCCGGCATGCTGTTCTACTGTATGCTGCCGCGACTCGGGCACAAATCCAGCCCGTTCAATAACATGCCAATAGGGGCGAAGCGCCGGTTTTAGCTCCAACGGATTCGTCATGATTTCCGTCGTGTTATCCTGACCGCGCCTGCTATAAACAGTCCGTGATGCGTGATGAGGGCCAGTCATTTGCGCCACCCAGATAGATGGTCGAACGACGGCGTCACGCGCAGCTGGCGTACCAGCTAGTGGGTGTCTCTCAACAGTTTTTTCATAGACTGCTTCAACATGTGATCGTATTGCTGTAGCGCCCAGCTTTAATATTTCTTCCAACTCGTCAGGATCAACAGGGCGCTTTTCGGGATCTGCATTGAAATACGCCGTCTGCAGCATGCTTTTATCAACCTGCAGGATTGTCTGATACTTAAAAGAGATTTCCGGATTACTCATTTACTACATTATATCATATTTATGATGTTTATGGAATACCCGCAACAGATGGGGAGCTAGTGAAAAACTGTTCACTGCTAATAAACTCTCCGTAAATCATACTAATGATAGAACGAAACCAATGGAGGACAAATCAGTGAAAGCATTAACCGCAAATCGACCAATTAAATATCAAACGTTTTCTCAACGAACACTCCCGCCGGAGCTTGAGACATTTCAAAAAGTGTTTGCATGTTCGGTAGCATATCCGGTGCCTGCCAATCGGGATCCGTATCCCAGTAGTATTCCGCTAGTTCAGTGTTTTGGCGCAACTCTCCCTGAATATCGCTGCACGTTAGGAGCGTAAAATGAATGAAGCTTTCCAAATCACCGTCGCGATAGACCCGGAAATAGCCGTGGCCATGGACTACGAACGTACCGGTCAGTCCAGTCTGATCCTGACATACTGCCGCAGCTGTTTGTACGGTTTGTTGCGAAGCAATCGGCGAGGCGTTCATAAACCCACGCAAACCAAATAGCGGCTGAACATTGCGTCGCATCATCAACCACGCTCCGTCGTCCTGGCGACGAACTGCGAGCAGGAGAGTAGAGTAGGCGCGATCAAGCAATCGACTCTGCTTTTTGAGCGCACCCTTACCGACGCGTTTGCCCTCAGCCGTCAGCGCATATGTACCATCGTCGTTTTTGTGGACGTACCCAGCAACAATGACCTTTTTCAGATGGTAGTCAAAGGCTTTATTTTCCAAATCGTCCGGCTTCAGTTCAGTAAATCTCATACCCTCTGAAAAGGCGAGTGCATACACGATAGATCGCTGGATATGATGGTCTAACATAGGTTGATTATAGCAACAGATGTGGATATGCAAATAGTGGGGGCAGAATAG
>JAQGGV010000039.1 GCA_028289185.1 Candidatus Saccharimonadota bacterium | reverse complement strand
TATGATTATACATATGTTTGATACAGATACTTATGAACTTAGGATGGACGGCGCACTCGAGCATTTCGAGGGTGAGCTACGTAAGGTTCAAACCGGCCGCGCTCAACCCAGCATGCTCGATAGCATTAAGGTCGAGGTCTATGGTACATTGATGCCACTCAACCAAGCGGCTAACATCACGGCGCCAGAACCACAGCTTATTCAAATTACACCATTTGATCCGTCGAATATCGTCGCCATTTCGGCAGCGATTCGTAATGACCAATCACTCGGCATGAACCCAAGTGATGACGGCCGCATTGTCCGCGTTCCCATCCCACCACTGACCGAGGAGCGTCGTCGCCAAATCGTCAAACAAACGAGCGAGAAGGTCGAAGAGGCACGCATTGCACTGCGCCAGGTGCGTCAGGACGCGTTGCAGGATGCCAAACGTCAAAAGGATGCCAAGACTCTAACCGAAGACGACGTGAAGGCAGTAGAGAAGGAAATCGATCGATTGGTCGCTGATTACCAATCCAAGATCGATGCCGCTTTCAAAACCAAAGAAAAAGACATCTTAACCATTTAGTTTCGCGGGTCGAGAAGGTATACTAGATAGCAATGGATTTAATTGTGGGTATCATCACTGGCGTCCTCGCCTTGACCTTTCTGGTGGTTGTACACGAGCTTGGGCATGCAGTATCTGCACGTCGTAACGGTGTTGTGGTCGAGGAATTTGGCATTGGTTTTCCGCCTCGTGCCTGGAGCAAAAAGCTCAAAAACAAAGTTCTGTTTACGGTAAACTGGCTGCCACTCGGTGGTTTTGTCAAAATGCAGGGCGAATATGATTCGTCGACCAAAAAGGGTGATTACGGTGCGGCAAGTTTCTGGGCCAAGACCAAGATTTTGCTAGCAGGTGTCGTCATCAACTGGATTACGGCAGCGGTACTGCTGACGATTCTGGCCGTGACTGGTCTACCACAGGTGATTCCGAATCAATATTCGATGCCGGGTGACACGACAACGATTCCACAGCCGGTCCAACTCAGCTCTGTCAGTGGCAACTTCCCGGCGCAAAAGGCTGGACTACAGGCACGCGACAAAATTATTCGTTTCGCAGGGCAGGAAGTCAAAACTACTCAGGATTTCATTGATCTGACACATAAATACGCCGGCAAAACTGTTGAAGTTATATATAACCGCGGGGGTGCTGACGCTACAGTAAAAGTTGCACTCAAAACGGGCACGGGCATCGTGTTTGGCGCAAGTTTGGTCCAGCCGAGCGAAACACGCTCAACATGGTCTGCGCCGATTGTTGGTATCGCAACCACGGGGCAGTTGACCTGGGAAACGTTCAAGGGGCTCGGCCAACTTGTTGGTAACCTGGCCAATGGACTTGTACTACAAGTTACAGGAAACGCAAACGACAAGAAGCAGGCGAATGCCGAACTTTCTGCAGCAGGCGACAGTGTCGCAGGACCAGTTGGCATCCTTGGTGTTATTTTCCCGGCAGCACGTCAGGCAGGCTTGACGCAGCTGACAATGCTGGTGGCAATAGTTTCCATTGCGCTGGCGGTCATGAACGTACTGCCTATTCCGGCGCTTGACGGTGGTCGCTGGTTTACAATGGCAGCATTTCGGCTGGTTCGCAAGAAGCTAACCAAGGATCGCGAGGAAAAGATTCAGGCAACAGGCTTTATGGCATTAATGGCACTCGTGGTGCTCGTGACGGTGGCGGATGTCGGAAAACTTATCAAATAAGCCGGCAAAGCCGCTCCACAAACTAAAGGCTCGGCTGAAACGCTCAGGCGAGAAGCGTGTTTATAGTTGGCGCATGCTGATAGTTCTGCCAGCGTGGGTCAGTGTTGCGTTTGTTGCCAGCAATTTACTTATCGCAGGACTCCTCATTGCACTCAACTGGATTCATGTATCAATTGATTCACTCGTACGACCAGCGATTGTGTCGACGGTTATCGCCACACTTATCTACATTTTGACTATTGGCATCGCGATTGCTGGGCCGTATTTACTGAAGCGCAAAGCGACTACTGATACAGCCGATCTCGGGCTAAATCGCTTGGTATCATGGGCGGATATTGGCCTCGCACCGCTAACATTTTTGGTCTACACGGTCGTTGCTGGAGTGATTCTGGCGTTGGCTACATCGCTTTTCCCAGCTTTTTCTGTAGATCAGGCGCAGGATGTTGGGTTTAAGGCCTTCGGTTCTCGGGCGGATAATCTACTGGCTTTTGGTACCTTGGTTATCCTGGCACCACTAGCCGAGGAAACTCTGTTCCGCGGCTACCTCTATGGTAAACTGAAAAAGTACGTTCCTACCTTGGTAGCGGCCTTGGTGACGAGTTTATTGTTCGGTGTCGCGCACTTTCAGTGGAATGTGGGCATCGATGTCTTTATTCTCAGCCTATTCCTGTGCGGGCTACGTAGTCTGACGGGCAGCATTTGGGCTGGCATATTGGTCCACATGATCAAAAACGGTATCGCGTACTATCTTATATTTATTAGTCCAATTGTCGGAGGTTAAATGCGACTCACTCAGTTATTCACCAGAACCAGCAAAACCATCCCAGCCGATGAAGTGGCGAGGAATGCACAGTTACTTATCCAGGCGGGTTTCGTCTATAAGGTCATGGCAGGCGTCTATGCTTACACGCCACTCGGCCTGAAAGTCGTTGATAATATCAAGCAAATCGTCCGCGAAGAAATGAATAAAGTAGACGGCCAGGAAATTCTGATGAGTAGCCTACAGCGCAAGGAAACCTGGGAGGGAACCGGTAGGTGGAGCGACGAGGTTGTTGATGTCTGGTTCAAATCCAAACTTAAGGACGACACTGAGGTCGGCTTTGGTTGGAGCCACGAAGAAGCCATCCTAGAAATGATGCAACAGTTCATCAAAAGCTATAAAGACCTGCCGACGAGCGTGTATCAGTTTCAGACCAAATTACGCAACGAACTGCGTGCCAAAAGTGGCATCATGCGCGGGCGTGAATTTGTCATGAAAGACATGTATTCGCTCCACGCCACAGAGGCAGATATGGACGAGTACTACGATAAGGTTATCGAGGCCTACAAACGCTGCTACGAGCGTTTTGGGCTGGGTGATAGCACCTTTGTGACATTTGCCAGCGGTGGCGCATTTACCAAGTTTAGTCACGAGTTCCAGACTATCTGCGATGCAGGTGAGGACATTCTGTATGTTAACGACGATCATAGCGTGGCAGTCAACGAGGAAGTCCTTGACGATGCCGCGAATGAACTAGGCATCGATAAATCAACACTAAAGCCCGTCAAAAGTGCTGAAGTCGGCAATATTTTCAAATTTGGAACCGAAAAAGCACAACAGATGGGTATTAACTTCACCGATAGCGACGGTCAGCAAAAGCCAATCTACTTGGCATCGTACGGCATCGGTATTACGCGTGTCATGGGTGTCATCGTCGAGAAGTTTGCGGACGAAAAGGGGATTGTCTGGCCAGAATCAGTCGCACCAGCGAAGGTCTACCTGGTTCGCATCGGGGGCGATGCAGCAATTAAACACGCTGATGAGCTCTACGACGAGCTGGTTGGCAAGGGTATCGAAGTCCTGTACGATGACCGCGACGAACGCCCAGGTACCAAGTTTGCCGATAGTGA
>JAQGGV010000035.1 GCA_028289185.1 Candidatus Saccharimonadota bacterium | reverse complement strand
CATGAGGTCAGTCGACATTTGGAAACTTGCTGGATCAACGATTCTATTGTTAAGGTCTGATGCAGCACCGGTGAAAGCGGCGGTAGCATGCACGTCGTAATAGTTGACGAAATCACCATAAACACCGTCACATAGAGAGCCTGGGTTGGGCTCAAAGTAATAGAAGTAGACCGTACAAAGCGGTGGGACTGGTGCTTCGACACCCCAGCAGTAGACGTGTCCCTGGGTCACGGAACATGTATCATGTGATGACGAGGCGAGCCGACTCATCTTTTTTCCATAAAGTGGACTATCCGTATTCGTAGGTGAGTTATACCCGTATACCGCTACCGGCGTTGACGTATAGCAACTACCGCTACAGCCTCCCGAATCGGTCAATTGTGTATAGCCATTCGATCCCCAGCAATACGCAACGCCATTATAGATAGCACAGGCATGCTCGTCGGCTTCGTCGGCAATGTATGGCAAGTTTTGGGCACCGATGGTCAAATCGGTAATCTTTTTGCCAGCAAGTGGCCCTGCGATAGCTGTCGGCACAGTTTTTTGCACGTTTGTTGTATCACCAATTTGCCCGTGGCTATTCTCGCCCCAGCAATAACCTTGCCCATCAGCGATGGCACAGGTATTTCTGTTACTGGTGCTGACCTCACTGACAATCATATTCGCCGTTATGGCACCATGCCCATTGACGAGCGTTGGCGTCGTGCGGTCTGTTGTCGTCCCATCACCAATCTGGCCGTAAGAGTTTGATCCCCAGCAATACAGCTTACCGTTTGCGATCGAACACATCTGTGTATCGCCCCGTATGGCGGTAAGGGATAGGCCGGTAGAGGGTTTGCGTACCGCTGTCGTCTTTTGAAAATCAACGATTTTGGTCGCATAAATACGCTTTGTGACAGAGCCATTCTGGAGTAGTTCGACGATACCGGTCGACACTGTAGAATATTCAGAACTACCAAAGCTACTTGCCGTCGAGGGCGATGAAACGCTAAACGTACTACGCCAATCGCCTAGTGACGATACGGTCACATAGTGCGATCCATTCGTTGTTGCCTGATCACAGCTCAAGTCTGGGGTGAGTGGTACCGACCAGCTGGCGTTACCGGTTCGAACGCAGCTGTTTGCATAGGCGATGCCAGCTTTTGCTGCTTCCTGCGCGTAAATAGTATAGGATTGGCCGTTGAGCGAATCACTCGTGCTGGCGGTGTACTGCAGAAAGGTTGCCGACGCAATCGAAATCGCCAGTCCCAGAATAATGGTCGCTGGTAGTATATAGCCGCCTTCAGATTGTCGCCATCTCATGTGTTTGCTCCATTTATCCTTGTCATTAGTAGGTTGCTCGTGGAAGTAATTAACTGTGATCCCGTTCCTGTATGTACCTTGAGCGTTATATATACACTGGTCGCAGTCGTTGGATCACTTCCATAGGTCATGGGTGACGTGTCATAGGGGTGCAAGTAGTAATCTATGGAGAATTGATCAACGCTGGTTGCAATTATGGCATCATTGGATTTGCAGAGTGCATTGTTCAACCCGGTCGGACACGATTGTTTTTGCGCGATAGAATAGGTCGAGCTCATAGCGGTGCACTTTGCCGTTGTATTATCGGGTATGGTTCGTCGGTAGAGTGTGCTGTTTTTGACATAATAAATAATGTTATTTTCAATCGGAGTCGTGCAGCCAGTTTTCAGATATACCTGACGAGTCGGCGGACTGCCGCCACCGGCAATGTTCACATATGTATCTTGGGCTTCGGTTTTGGTTGTTGCATATTCACCTAGGATCAGCACGCGGTTGTTGACCTGGCCGGCACCGTTATAACCGCTGTAGTCATAACCTGCGGCAGTTGTCCACTGGGTTGTGCTTGCATCGCCTTTCGCGCTGGCGGGATCGCTGACAGTGTTTTGCGAATAGAAGTTATCAGCGATTGTCACGTCATTTGCAACCGTGCGCAGGGCAGTTTTGGCATCCGCTGTAACTAGAATTGTGTTCAGGCTGGTTGTGTTGGCATAGTACAAATCGGTCAGGGGACCGACCAACATACCCAGCAGCAGTCCCGACACGGTTATAACAATCACCAGCTCCACAATAGTGAAGCCTTTCGCCTGTATATTAGTTGACATACGCTGCACGAACGACCGTCTCCTGCCCAGCGGGCCCATCAAACGTCACGGCTGATCTGATCTCGACAGGTAATTGTGCACCGCACCCGCGAGGATAGATGACATATATGTGCTGCTGAGTCGTCGCGGAATTGAGTGGTGCGGGTATTGATTCGGCATGATAGCCGGTAATTTCAGTACCCCCGGTATCACTACCAGTAAGCCCTGTATTGTACAGTTCGTTGTTGGGGTTTGCGCCGGAAGTATCCGTCGAGTTACAGGTAATCGAACTGGGTATATCATCCTGCGAAGGATATTTAAGCAGATTTGTTTGTGCGATGTCGTTTGCAATAGCGCGGCGAGTAATTGCCACACGCTGAGCCTCGTTTGACAGGAATAGCTGAAAGAATAGAGTAATGAACAAGGTCAAGACAAACAAGGCGATGATTAGCTCAACCAAGGTAAACCCTTTATCTGTTTGACGTGCCACCATAATGCTAGTGCTATTCTAGCAAAAGTGGTGGCTTTTGCCAAAGAATTAGCCGCAGTTTAAATAGATTTCTTGGTTGATTTCTTGACTGGCTTTTTCACAGTTTTTTTGACAGCTGGTTCAGCGGCCGCGCTAGCGACAACTTTTTTGTCACCTTGCCACTTAGAATCGTCAAATCCTAACCAGATAATCCATACGATCGGCAGGAAGATTGCGAGTAGGACAAACCAGTCTTCTTTGCCGAGTTTTTTGCCAATTTTGAACATCGCCATATAGACGAAAACGATCGATACAAGCTGGACGAGTGGAATCAGTGCCAATACTGCCCAGAATCCCTGTTGGTCACCCAGCTCTAGTAACTTCCAGGTGTTATAAATAGGCACCCAAGCGACCCATTGTGGTTCGCCAGCCTTTTTAAAGTTTCGGCCCAGCAGGAATGCTCCAACGGCGTAGGCAATGACGCTGAACAGGAACAAAAATAGGAACACAACGCCGACGATTGCAGCCGCTGCCGCAGGATCGACGTTCGACGTAGCCGTCGGATAGGCGAGGTTAGGGTCGTAAGTTGTATTGTAGTCCATTTAAACTCCTGATTAATTGCCTTCATTGTACCATAGCCCAACAGATGCTACCCTTATAAGGATGAAATTACTCAACGGTCGCGATATAGCCGATTTTATGATGGAACGCCAAGCCAAACAAGTGCGGGCGCTGCGTCAGGCTCATCATGTCTTTCCAAAACTTGCGATTGTCCAAACAATTGATAGTCCAGTCATTGATTCGTACGTTCGACTCAAGCGCGCCTATGGTGACGAAATCTTGATTGAGGTTGAAGTTTACAAGATTGACCAGGACCAATTGCCGGGTGTTGTCGAGCGACTGAATGCGGACGATTCGGTGCACGGTATCATTATCCAGTTGCCACTGGCGGTTGAGTCCGCCACACAAACATCTGTCGATTTGGTTGCGCCAGCCAAGGACGTCGATGGCCTGGGCGTCAATGCAACGCTTGATCCTGCGACGCCGCTGGCAATTATCTGGTTGGCCGCCGGTTATAACGTCGAACTATCTGGCAAACGCATCGCCATTGTTGGCAATGGCCGGTTGGTTGGTGCACCACTTGCCAAACTGTGGCAAACGAGCGGTTACGACGTGACGATTTTTGACGAAAATACTGGTGATTTACAGACACAGCTGCCAGATTTTGACATTATCGTGACCGCAACAGGCGTACCTGGGCTTATCAAGTCGAGCTTTATCAAACACGAGGCAGTCGTGATTGATGCTGGTACGGCTGCCGAGCACGGCAAAATCGTTGGTGATTTGGCGGCGGACGTTCGCGAACGCGACGACCTCAAAATCACACCCGAAAAGGGCGGCGTCGGTCCATTGACCGTTACGGCATTATTCGACAATGTTATCCGCGCCGCTCAAGCTACTGTTCCGACCGACACATAAGCCGGGCGTAGCATGCCCTTCCCTAATAGCTACAACTGCAAGGCTTCTTTGACTTTGCCGACTACCTGGCTTGGTGTCAGTTCTGCCTTGACGATGTAACTGTGAATATTGAGTTCCTTGAGTGTCTTTGGTGATTCCTCGATACCAGTGTTGGTC
>JAQGGV010000016.1 GCA_028289185.1 Candidatus Saccharimonadota bacterium | reverse complement strand
AAAAAACCGCTGCGATCGATATTCATAATGACCTTTTGACTGTCCTCGTGCCAGTTCAACTTGAACGCCCTGCCGACAACATACCCAAGCACTGCGCCTACAACTGCACCAAGAACAATCCATAGCAGGTTCAAATTGTTCGTTATGGCATCAACGATAACGATAGAAAACATCGTAATCGTCAGAATCGCGAAAATCGTTAGTTGCATAATGATTCGTCGATGTAAGTATTTCGCAAATTGCTTTGCAGATATTTTCGAGGCCATAGCTATATCTTTAGCATCGATTTAAGGTATTGACCAGTGTATGAATTTGCGACGTTTGCAACTGCTTCTGGCGTACCCTCGGCAATCACTTGACCACCCCCATTCCCACCCTCGGGACCCATATCGATAATGTGGTCGGCCGTTTTGATGACATCCAGGTTGTGCTCGATGATAATCATCGTATTTCCGCCCTCAATAAGTTTCTGCAAAATCCCCAGTAGGCGTTTGACATCGGCGCTATGTAGACCTGTCGTTGGCTCATCCAGAATATACATTGTACGACCGGTACTTCGTCGCGACAGTTCACTGGCGAGTTTGATACGCTGCGCCTCGCCACCACTGAATGTCGTTGCCGGCTGGCCCAAACGAATATAGCCTAGCCCGACATCGACAAGCGTATCAAGTTTGCGCGCAATCGCTGGGACGTTGGTAAAGAATTCGGCAGCTTGCTCAACCGTCATATCCAGTACATCACTGATTGTTTTTCCCTTGAACAAAATTTCAAGTGCTTCGCGGTTGTAGCGTTTGCCATGGCAAATATCACACGTCACATAAACATCCGGCAGGAAGTGCATTTCGATTTTTATAACACCGTCACCCTGACAGTTTTCGCAGCGGCCACCTTTGACGTTAAAGCTAAATCGACCGGCTTTGTAACCACGGATATTAGCTTCGGTTGTGCTGGCAAAAAGTTCACGAATTGGCGTAAAGACTCCAGTGTAGGTCGCCGGGTTTGAGCGTGGCGTGCGGCCGATTGCCGATTGATCAATGACGATTGCTTTGTCGAGTTGTTTAATACCATCGATTGCATCGTGTGCGCCGGGCACTTCCTGGTTACGGTGCAAACGAGCCGACAGTTCCTTGGCCAAAATATCGTTTACCAACGTTGACTTACCACTGCCACTCACACCACTGACAACAGTCATGACTCCGAGTGGGAACGATACATCAATGTTTTGCAGGTTGTTCTCGCGGGCGTTTCTGACGACTAATTCGCGGTCTTTTTCAATTTTACGACGCTTTTTTGGCACTTCAATCGATTCAGTTCCAGCTAGGTAGCGTCCGGTAATACTGTTTGGGTTCTTGGCGACTTCCTCGGGCGTTCCCGCAGCCACAACTTGACCACCAGCCACACCGGCGCCAGGTCCAATGTCTAGCAAATAGTCTGCCTCACGAATCGTATCCTCGTCGTGTTCGACAACGAGTACCGTGTTACCTAAATCACGGAGGCGCTTTAGCGTTTCAATCAGTCGGTCATTATCACGTTGGTGCAACCCAATCGATGGTTCGTCCAAAACATACAGTACGCCCTGTAGACCGCTACCGATTTGCGTTGCCAGACGGATACGTTGTGCTTCACCGCCCGATAGCGTATTAGCCGCACGGGAAAGTTCCAAATACGTCAGTCCGACATTGCTCATAAAGCTCAGGCGAGCAACAATTTCCTTGAGAATTTGCGTTGCAATAATCTGTTCCTGATCGCTCAATTTGAAGTGATTCGCAAAGAAATCCAAGGCTTCATCAACACCCAAACGACAGATATCCATGATGTTTTTGTCGTGAACTGTCACCGCTAATACGACAGGTTTCAGACGGGCACCATGACAGGCGTGACATTCACTTTCACGCATAAAGCGTTCAATGTCCCGTCGCATAAATTCGCTATCAGTTTCCTTGTGACGACGTTCGAGGTTCGGAATGACTCCCTCGTATGTGGATGAGTATTCGCGGCCCAAACCAATGCCAACCGTATACGTTTCATCACCTGTCCCGTAAAGGATTTTTTGCAGTGCTTCCTGGCTGAGTTCGCCGACTGGTACCTGCATGCTAAAGCCATGTTGCTTACCAACTTCGGCCAAACGCTTCATATACCAGGCGTCGCTATTCACACGATTATACGGACGGATTGAACCCTCGCTAATCGTCAACTTCGGGTTAAAGACAAGTTCCGGATCGACTTCCAGTCGACTACCCAGACCAGTACAAACCGGGCAAGCACCCTGCGGTGCGTTAAAGCTAAAGAGACGCGGTTCGAGTTCGGGGATTTCCTCGTTTGGGTGATTAATACAGGCATAACGCTGTGAATAGATATCAGTTTCGTCTTCGTCGACGCGGTAAATCTCGACAATACCGCCACCAATATCCAGGGCCTGCTCGACAGACTGCGAAACGCGACTTTTCATCTCGTCACTCGTTGCGATACGGTCAACGACAATTTCGATATCGTGTTTGTATGTTTTTTGCAGATCAGGGAATTCATCAAGTGAATAAATAACACCATCAACACGTGCACGTGCGTAGCCTAACCGGCGATACTGCTCCGGGATGTGCGCAAACTCGCCTTTTTTGTCCTTGACGATTGGCGCCAGAATCATCAAGCGTTTGCCCTCCTCGTATTGCAAAATCGTGTCAATAATATCTTGTGGCGTCCGCCTTTGAACTGGCTCTCCATCGATTGGACAGTGTGGCACGCCAATCCGCGCAAACAACAGGCGCAAATAATCATAAATTTCAGTGACGGTTGCGACTGTCGAACGAGGGTTGCGGCTGGTCGATTTCTGGTCGATGCTGATCGCCGGGCTCAGCCCTTCGATTTGATCAACATCAGGTTTGTCCATTGTGCCCAGGAACTGGCGAGCGTAACTCGACAAACTTTCGACGTAGCGACGCTGGCCCTCAGCGTAAATAGTATCAAAAGCCAGCGATGATTTGCCGGATCCAGACAGACCCGTGATTACCACTAACTTATCACGCGGAATTTCCACGTTAATGTCTTTTAGGTTGTGCTCACGCGCACCTGTAACTCGTATCACCTCCGGCATAACCCAAATAGTATACGACTTTTTCGCATTTTATTCTAGACCCCTAGAAATCGCAGTTTTTGTCAATACAAACTGCTTATCGTTGCATAGTTGCATCATGATTGTTATATTAATGCAAATTACATCTGTGCATTTAGTGTACAAGGGAGTGTGGCATGCAAAAAACGATCACCATTTCAGGACTCATTTTTCTTACCTGGATTATCCTTGATACCTTCCATGTGATAAATTCGATCATGAGTTTTATGCTCGTCGGAGCAATTCCTGGCAGCAATGCGAGTGTGTCGCCAACAATGATGCTCGCCATTGTTACGACTCTTGGCGGTATCGTTGTTTTTGAACTTTTGGCACGCCGATTTAACGTTATCCGCCGTATCCGTTATCATTTTTTGGTCCTGACTCGCAAGCAGGACCGTTTGCCAAAGCATCGTTTCGGCCGCGCCTAAGCTGGCCTAGTCGGGACTCGATGGATCCGACATATCAGCCGGTGCAATACTCTCCAGCCACAGCTGTAATTCTTGCAGCACAAATTGCTGATCGTCCGTGAACTCGCGCTTACTCAGTCGTTGGATTGATTTCATGTATTCGGCAAGTTGTGGCTCGAGGTGCTTCACGCGCCACTGCTCCCAGGCAGCGGACTCATCAGAGCTCAGACTTTTTGGAAAACTGCGTGCCTTGTAGTGTAGTAAAAGTG
>JAQGGV010000005.1 GCA_028289185.1 Candidatus Saccharimonadota bacterium | reverse complement strand
TTGCGAATGAGTGTGGCGAGGCCAGTACAACAGCCACGTGACCTGTCGCAGGACAGTTACATTATCCCAGCGTTTAGAAATAGCGCGCCGTCACAGTTTTAGAAGCATAAGCAAATTGTTACCAGGTGGTAACAGTGATACCATACGTATATGAAGAAGTATTTACCACTATGCATGGCAACACTCGTACTGGTTATCATATTTGGCACGATCTACTCGGTAGTGCAACAATCTCAGCGTACAGATGCCAACTGGCCTCAAATCCAGCTGGCCGAAGATGCTAGCGCCCTCCTGAATAAAAACCAACCGCCACGAATGTTCTCGGGCACCTATGTCGACATCGGCACCAGCCTGGCAACATTTACCAATGTCTATGATTTGTCTGGTCAGCCCGTCACCGGGTCTGGTTACCTCAAAAGTTCGCTGGCAACTGTGCCAAAAGGTATTTTGACTGCAGCTGATGGTCGGCCGTACCACAGTGTTACCTGGGAACCTGCCACCGGCGTGCGTATCGCAGCCGTAACGGTCAAGGCGAATGGCTATTATGTACTGAGCGGCCGGTCGCTAACCGAGGTTGAGAAGAACGAGTCAAAAACCTTCCTGCTATCATTTGTCGGCGGGTTGCTTTCGCTGGCTGTGGTCGTGACATATATTGCGCTCAAAAGCCCAGCCATTACACTACGCTTGATCAAAACCAAGAAAAAACAATCAAAAGAAGACACACAAGAATAACGGTTTCATCCACTCTCTGACTCCGTAGGCTGCGGGGGCATGGTTATTGCATTTTTACTAAAAATATGATATAATGGCTCTAAATGATTGTGAAAATCATTACTGTGATATTGTTAAATATTTTACAAAGTGATTAAATAGTATATACCAATGGTGGCCATCCTACACAGCTCCCCAGAGAGCAGGCCTAGAAACCCAAGCTTACAGCCTGAGATACTGCCACAGCGCTCCGAAATAGGACGCCAAGAAATTATTCTGCCGGATGGTCAAATACGCATTATCCCGGAAGATGGTCAATCTTACACTGTCACCCCGCTCGAAACCGAGATAGAGGGAATGCCTTTTAGGACTCGGCTACTAGAGCCTGATTATCCAATTACTGACAGGGCAACATTACTTGCCTATGGGTTGGGGTCGAACAGTTTGCTTCACGAGAATGAGGCGAGCCATTTTGCCAGGCGGGGTATGCCAGTTGTTCTGCACGATGACCCACGGGTTAAACCGACACGACCCTTGAACGAATTAATTACGGACAGGGATGCGCTCGAAGAATATATACGTGATCGTCTGAATCCATTGATTTTTGCCAGCGAGGCACTCTCGATTGTCATGGACACAACACGTCAGCATGACGAAAAGTATCAAAAATTCCGCCTAAAGGGACACTCCAAGGGTGGCGCTACAGCCATGATGCTTGCCGCATATGAGGAAGATATCGAGGATGTTGTACTCGATGGTCCGGTGCGCATCGTACCAGGAAACGCATTGTGGAATCATGCCAGTAACCTCATCCCCATGCTGACAGACGAAGTCATACCAATGGCAAAGGATCTGCTGGCAAATGGGCCAAAAGATACGCGCGAAAGAATGGTCAAGTATTTCAAGGATGATCCAGTTCGATTAGGCTGTGAGATTATTCTGTTAATTTCACGTAATCCAGATGCTGCGCCACTTCTGGCTGAAATTAAGTCGCACGAAAACGAGGTCGGAATTGCGGTGGTCTCCCACCAAGAGGATCGCTTCTTTAGGCAAATGGCAATGAACAAAGCCGTTGCAAAACTCATGACAATGGGACTAGTTGATGTCTATCGACCGCTGAAGGGCACGAAGCATGTCAACGCAAACATCAATCCTCGTGGTAGCGCCGAGGTTTACGAATCTGTTATGGGTGAACTAGCCGCCATAAGAGCCGAAAAGGCACTTGGGTTAGGTAGCAAAGTACTCAGTCTGGTTTAGCGCCAAAGGCTGAGAATAATCGTAAAAATCAAAAGCTTCACCAACCAGTCGCCAGCGTGAATGATGGCAAGTTTGCCTGAGAAGTGTTCGTGTATAACCGATCCTACCAGTAAAACGACCGGAAAGCCGACCCATAGCCATATTGATAGAATTGCAGCCTGAGCCGGTGTGGTGATGTCGAGCAGAATAACGGCGTAGGCGAGAACGAGGCCCATAATAAATGTTCGAGTTATCTCAATGATGATTTTGTTTGGTGTCATCGTCGTACGGATGTCGACGGCTTTGGCTTTTACTTCCTTGGCAGCGGCAGCACGATAAGCGGTTACCTTTTTGTTCAGCAAGATGTAATAAACAGAACTAAATATGAAAGATAGGACTGTTGCGGATGCGATTGCGAGATAATTGACGTGCATAGTGCTCCTTTATTCTGAGGTTATAGTACCACTCTCTGGTATAATATTCCAAGATGGCGCGTTGGCGGAGCAGTTACGCAGCGGTCTGCAAAACCGCGTAGATGGGTGCAACTCCCATACGTGCCTCCACGTCAGATATCAATCCGACCCTGCCTAAAATTTTACGAACAAGTAGTAAAATTTTGGCAGAGTCTCCATGCATCTTCCTTCCAAATTCGCAAACAGCTAAAGCTTGGTTTACGAATTTGGTAACCAGCCCTTACGGGTGGTGGCTGCGTGAAACGCAAATAATAGTAGACACGAGCTTGTGTCGGTCTGCCTAGGCAGGAATGTATCGGTGCCATTAAAGGTTATATATACGCGCGGGTGGTGGAATTGGTAGACACGAGAGACTTAAAATCTCTTGACTGAATAAGTCGTGCGGGTTCAATTCCCGCCCCGCGCACCAAAGTAACAAGCGACCTTCAGGGTCGTTTTGTTTTTGGCCAACTTGTAGTGCTTAAAAAGCCTGAAAATGCTATAATGGAGACACAAATATCACTAGTAATACTGCGAGGAAATAGAAATGATTGCACTCTGGATTGTCATCGGCGTTATCGTGCTGATAGCCCTCTTCCTATGGGCCACCTACAACGGTTTGGTAAAGCTAAAAGTTCGCGTTGACGAAGCCTGGAGCGATATTACCGTCCAGTTGAAGCGACGTGCGGATCTGATTCCGAACTTGGTTAACACCGTCAAGGGCTATGCCAAGCACGAAAAAGATGTCTTTGAGGACGTCACTGCTGCACGTGCGGCAACCGTCAGTGCAACCAGTCCAAAGGACGCTGCCAAAGCCGACAATATGATGACCGAAGCACTCAAGAGTGTCTTTGCTGTCGCCGAAGCGTACCCAGACCTCAAGGCTAGCCAGAACTTCATCGAACTGCAACAGGAACTTGTTGACACCGAGGACAAAATCCAAGCATCACGCCGTTTCTACAACGCTGGTGTCCGCGACCTCAACACCAAGATTCAGCTTTTTCCAAACAATGTTTTTGCGGGAATGCTTGGATTTAGCTCACGTGAATTCTTTGCTGTTGATGATGCCGAAAAAGCAGCCATCGATAAGCCAACTGACGTCAAATTCTAATAGCTAATCACGACTGCGAGCCTGAATGTACGGAGCGATTGCCGCCAATAAACGAAACACTGTCATTATCATGGCGGTGTTTATTGGTATCATCAGCGCAATTGGCTACGTCGCCAGCCTGTTCTATGGCAACACCTCGATTACCTATTGGGTGATTGCGGGCGCAGCTGTCTACGCACTGTTTCAGTACTTTGCGGCAAGCAAACTAGCATTGGCTGCAACTGGTGCGCAAGAGATCGAGAAGCGGGACAATCCACGCCTGTATCGTATTGTCGAAAACCTGGCGATTACCATTGGTATTCCAACACCGAAAGTCTATATCATCAATGATCCGGCGCCGAACGCCTTTGCGACCGGCCGTAACCCCAATACCGCGATTGTCTGTGCGACGAGTGGCATATTGGATGTCATGAGCGACCGCGAGCTAGAAGCTGTTATGGCGCACGAAATGGGCCACGTCCAAAATTACGACATACGCGTCATGATGATTGCCTTTGGGCTGGTGAGTGCGATTGGCTTTTTGTCCGATATTGCGTTCCGTATGTTCTTTTTTGGTGGTGATGACCGTGACCGCAATGTTAATCCGATTGTGGTGGTTGTCGGTATAGTCCTGATTATATTGGCGCCAATCATGGCAGCAATCATTCAGTTGGCCGTCAGTCGTCAGCGTGAATACCTGGCCGATGCAACCGGTGCCATGACCACACGCGACCCAGAGGGTCTGGTCAGTGCGCTCAAAAAACTAGAAAAGACCGGTCAACCCATGCGCAAGCAAAGCTCGTCGACGGCGCATATGTTTTTTAACAATCCGCTCAAACCGGGACTTGTTGCAGGTTTGTTTAGTACCCACCCACCACTCGAGGAACGTATTGCACGACTAGAAAAAAACGAAGGAAAATTCTGATATGGCAAAAAAGAAACCCGAAAAGAAATCGCAGAAAACGTCGACCATCAAAAACAACACGGTTGTTCAATGGTTTATGAAAATGTACCTCATCGTCAGAGCGCGAATTAGTCGACTGATGTCACGCCGACCACATCGTTCGTTCCTGTTGACCAAGCGTCGCGATTATAAACGTTCATTCAAACTACCGGGGTATTGGGCGTTTACGGTGACGGTGGCAAAAGTTCTATGGAAAAACCGCAAACTATTTGGCGGCCTGGTCATTGTCTATGTGTTGGCGACAATTGTCATTAGTGGTT
>JAQGGV010000072.1 GCA_028289185.1 Candidatus Saccharimonadota bacterium | reverse complement strand
GACCAGGGTTTGGCGTATATAGAATGACGTCGGACGGATAGCGGGTACTTTTTGAGGCTGCAAGTACATAACCTAAGCCCTCGCTACACACAAGAGCGGCGCCTGTTTCTATACCGAGTGCATGGCTCCAACGTCCTTCGTTATCAGAGAGGGCTTGGCGGAATTGTGTACTTTTTTCTCGCCCTAATTCATCTGAATCTTCATGATGAGCCATTATCCATGCTGGCACCACACCCATACCGGGAGTGACGATGTATTGCCAATCCCTTGGGTTAACCGTCGACAGAGAATCGCTATATCCCTGTTCGAACCAAATCATTGCGCCGGCACTGGCACCGTGGATGGCCATTTGACCTGCCTGTACGCGCCGGCGAATCTGGTCAGCTACGCCCAGTCGTTGCCAGCGGTCTAAGCCCTGCATTGTTCCCCCTCCCGTTACCATCAATACATCAGCCGATTCAAGCTTATCCCCTATGGCAGTGATTGGTTCATTCGGATCCTCAAGATGGAGGAATTCGGGCGTCACCGATCGGTAATTTTGATCAAACCATTTCGTCAGCGCGCTACGTGATGCGTCGCGTTTCGCCTTGTTCTCTTTGGGTGAGGTGTCAATAAGCAATTGAGGCTTGGAACTGCCAGACAGATCGATAGCAGCCGCAACCGTTATTTCTGAGTAAGCACCGCCACTCAGAACCATTTTTTCCTTGCCAGACATCATAATAAATACAAATTATGCAAAAAAACAGCAAAAAAGTCAATAGCAGCTACTTCTTGTCTGACACGAAATACATGGCGATGGAATTCATGCAGTAACGTTTGCCGGTTGGTTGCGGCCCATCGTCAAAGACATGCCCCAGGTGTGATCCGCAGGTATCTAGGACTTCAGTTCGGCCGTCGCTACCAGTCCCCTGTTTCAGCACGACCGCGTCGGGTTTGATCGGTGCCCAAAAACTCGGCCAGCCAGTACCGGAATCGTATTTTTGTTCGGACCTAAAGATTGGTTTATCGCAGCCATAACTGTAGTACGTACCAGGCCTGGTTTCGTAATCAAGCGCTCCGCTGAATGGGATTTCTGTACCGGCCTCTCGTAGTATGTGATATTGCGCCGGTGTGAGTATCTTTTTGAAATGCGCCTCCACTGCTGTGTCGGAACTGTTTTTGGGTGCACTCGCTGGAACGTTGAAGTACGAGGAAATTGCGTAGACCAATACAACAACGAGAAGCCCCATAATGACTAAGTGAAGTTTCGAAAGTTTTTTGAGGTATTTCATAGATACGACATAAATATCTGTTTCTATTGTAGCGCAACGCGGTCGTGGTTACTTACGGGCCAGAAGTGTTTGGCGCTCGGTCGTCAGCTCGCGGTGCTCACGGGACTGGATGAGTAATTGATTCTTTTGGACCATCGACAGGTCAAAAATCCTCAGAAGCAATGAATCAACTTCCGTCGTCAGTTTGCGAGTTAGTTCGAGGCTCATTTTTCCGGTACTCATGTGCTGCACATAATCATCACGGAATTGCTGAGTTACCTTTTCAAAGATAGCTAGGCGTTTGAGTGCGCTCGCACTGTCCTTTTTCGGTAGTGCATTCACACGTTTATCGTAGGTGTTTCGCAGGCTGATGACTGTCACCAAGTCCCAGCCGTTGTCAGAGATTGCTCTTAGTAGGCCGCCATTGAGGTTCATGAGTTCCTTCTCGCGCCGAGCGATGTAACTCAAACGCTCCCTCTGCAGGCGTTTAGTTGCTCTGCGTTCGCGACGTACCCTCTGACGGCTGCCGATGCGGCGAAATAGTCGTGAGTGCGGGTCAACGACGGAAATACCGTTATTGTCAGCGATGGTCATGTACAGGATACATTCGGTCAGTCGCGCGAGTAGTTCGTTTAGCTCTAAATCGGGTCGTGACAGCAGGTTTTTTGCATGAGAGCGAGCTTCTGAGTTTGTTGGATAAAGATCGTCCAAAAACGCTATCTGCACCTCGAATAGGCGGTCATCAATCAATTCCTGAACCTTGCTATCAAGCTCATTATCCATGAGGACAAGTTGTTTTTTGATAGCCGCACGAAAGGCCGGTTCTGATCGGCGTGCTTCAAGCTGAGCCCGTAGTGGACGCAGCTGGTCGGACCATGTTCCCAGAACGTCATAGGCGGTCGTCGCCTTGGTTTCGATACGAGTCAATGTATTGCGGTCACGTCTCGCAAAATGCAGCAGTGCCGTCTGGGCTTGCGTGCGAAATTGCTCACGGTCGGTCAGGGCGATATCGGTCAGCTGTTGTTTCACGGCCAATTCGCGCTGATCGATGTTTAGCGGCGCGTTCATCGCACGTCCACCTTTGGGTGAAAGTACGAAAAATCGAGCGTTTTCTGCCAGGCACCAGAACGGGGGTTGTACTGGCGAATTTGGCCGTTTATTTTCTTGATACGTATCAGGGCCGGGCTGTATGGCGCCAACGTCTTGTAGTACGACAGGTCATCATCATTCACGACTCCGCGTCCCGGAAAGACTGACAAAAAGGCATCTCGTGCAAAACTGGTAAAGTAGCCGTTCTGCCCCGGTTCGTAATAGGCCTCTGCCTCCATGCCCATTTGTTTGATGATCGAGCGTACTCGACCAAGTGTGACTGGTGTTTCGGCCTCGCATAGCGCATAGACCTGGTGGCCGGATTTAAAGATTGTGGTGAATGAATTGTTGTAGGTCGGGACATCAGCAATAACCAGTCCGCTCACCTGCAAATCCACGTTAAAGTGATCCTTGCAGAGGCGCTCGATTTCTTGCTTTTTTAGCGCGTTGTACTCTCGGTCACTCATTTCGCGCTATTATAGCACTTTTACGCTAAATAATCAATATGCTCAAGGTGTAACTGCCTCGATATATACTCATTACGCTAAGACTATTTGACGGCCAAGAGTTTGACTTGCGCGATTGCGTCGTTGAAACCTTTGGTGGTCAGGCTCGATCCCGCGAGTTTGTCTAGCACTACGTCGTCGATTGATTTGCCAACGACAACGTCGGGTATCGCTATCGCAAACTTCTTTTGCAGGTTCAGCGATATTTTGATGGTTGAGGTTGGCGTTATTTCCACCTCTGTAATTTTGCCACTGTTTAGACTTAATCTGACGATAATGTTCTTTTTGCCGCCAGCATACAGCCCGGTTGCGGTGTATTGGCCGTCTTGGTATTGTGGTGTGCTCATGTCCCTACTATAGCAAAACTCCAGGATGCGCCTCTTGGCTATGCGGTCTGACTCTCGTCTTTTTTGTCGGGTGCATCTTGTTTTGTTGCAGATGCAGACAAACCCTCTACTGGCAAGCTGAAGTTAAACTCTGTTCCCTTGCCGTGGACAGATGTAAACCATACCTTGCCGCCCATGTTTTCGACAAACTCCTTGGTGATGTACATACCCAGGCCGGTACCCGGGACAGTTGCTCTGTCCTCGTCTTTGACGCGGTAAAACTTTTCA
>JAQGGV010000048.1 GCA_028289185.1 Candidatus Saccharimonadota bacterium | reverse complement strand
AGTGGTTCGTCAAAGTACGACCCCTAGCCGAACGCGCCAAAAAGGCCATAGAGAACGGCGACGTCCACATCATTCCCAAGAGCAAAGAAAAGGCGCTAACCCAGTACTATGACAACCTACGTGACTGGAACATCAGCCGTCAAATCCCCTGGGGGATTCCGATTCCAGCCTTCCAAAGTACCAAAGATCCTGATGACTGGATTTTTGACAAACGCGTCGACCAACAGACTATTGATGTAAATGGCACAACATACAAACGAGAAGAAGACACCTTCGACACATGGTTTAGCAGTGGTCAGTGGCCATTCATCACAACCGATTACCTGACGGACGGTGATCTGAGCCGATTCTACCCAAATAGTGTCCTAGAGACAGGCTACGATATCCTGTACCCGTGGGTTGCTCGTATGATCATGCTCGGCCTGTATGTGACCGACAAAGTTCCGTTCAAGGACGTTTATCTACACGGTCTGGTCCTGGACGAACACGGCCAAAAAATGAGCAAATCAAAGGGTAACGTCATCAATCCGATGCAAATGGTTGAGGGCTATGGATCTGACGCGCTGCGATTGGGTATTATCGGATCGCGCGGAGCAGCCCAGAACCAGGCATTTAGCCAAAGCAAGATTATCGCTGGGCGTAACTTTGCCAACAAGCTCTGGAACATTGCGCGCTACGTCGAGGGAACACTACCCGAGAACTTCACACTAGATACACCAAAGCCACAGAGCCTGGCCGACCACTGGATCGTGCGCGAGTTGAATGGGGCAGCCAAGACAATCGGCGATCAACTCGAAAATTATCGATTTGCAGAGGCCAGCGAATCAATTTACCACACCATCTGGGACAATGTCGCTGACTGGTATATCGAGGCTAGCAAAAAACAGCCTAACCCACAGCTACTGGCATGGGTACTCGACACATCGCTCCGTTTGGCGCATCCGTTTGTACCGTTTCTGAGTGAAACAATCTGGCAAACACTTGGCTGGCACGAGGAACTGCTGATAAGTAGTAACTGGCCAGAGAAGTTAGATCTAGATGACATCGCAGCAGGCGAGTTCGAACAACTACAGGCACTTGTCGTTGAGGCTCGCTATGTAACATCTGAACTACCAGCAGGCAAGAAATACTCCATTATCTACGAGAAGGACAGCCTGATCGAGGACAACGCCGAGTTAATCGCATGGTTGGCCCGTCTAGCTGGGGTAAAACAGGTTGAACAACCAAAGGGATTGCGCCTGGCAGTGAGCAACCGTGAAGCATGGTTAGAAGTCGACGAAGAAACACTTTATGAACATCAGACCAACCTCGAAAAGCGCCTGGCCGAGACCAGGGACGAGGAAATCAAGCTAAAGGGACGCTTGGACAACCCGCGCTACGTACACCAAGCGCCAGAACATTTGGTAGAGGAAACTCGCCAGCAGCTAGCAGAGAAGCAGGATCTGATTACGCGACTCGAAGCTGAACTCGAAGTACTTAATTAATAGGGAAGGGCTCGCCCTTCCCGGTCTTGTATCGAAGTGAATCCGACACAAGACCACCCAACCCCTAAAGGCCAAGCTCCCGCCTGGCTATTTATGTTGATGGCCAGAGGATTTGACTGTCGCCAAAGTAAGCATTGCTGCGACTAGAATATTTGGGTAGGGTATAGCGACGGTGATCATCACGGGCCTGAACACGGGGGATACCGGCAAGTTCCTGTGTAACCGCTGTCTGCTCAACGTGCGTGTGGGCCGATGCCGCTTCGTTCAGTCCATCGAGATTAGAACTGATATTCACACTAACATTTGAGAGTGGTACCGTTACCTCCAACGCTTTATTTATCCGCGTGTCCTGCACCAACGTACCCATAGAAGTCAGGATGGCCAGACCGATGAGGAATTGTTGAAACAGGGGTGATAGGTACATATTGGTGTTTATTAGTTAACACCTTGATATTAGCATAAGTTGTATGAATTGTCAATTATCTGTTACTGGTGCGAACCAAGCGTGCGAACACGCCTTTAGGGATGGAGGTATGTATCCGAATTCACTTCGAATACATACCGGAAGGGCGAGCCCTTCCTCTTAATTATGATGGTAAGGGTGGCCGGCATTGATCTGCTGGGCTCGGTAGAGTTGTTCGGTCAGGATCAACCGAACCAGTTGATGGGGGAATACAAGAGGTGAGAGCGACCAGACGACATTTGCTCGCTGATGAATCCGATCATCGACACCGTAAGCCCCACCGATAAGGAGAGTGATTGGCCGACTAGCCGTAAAGGTGTTATCGAGCAGACTAGCCAGCTGTGGCGATTCCAGTTCATCACCACGTTCGTCGAGCAGTACAACAAAGTCCCTGCTATCTAGGCGTGACAGTATGCGCTCTGACTCCTCCTGACGCGCTGCGGCGTCCTGAAGTGCAGAATGGGGGAGCAGAACCCAATTAAGGTCATAGGGCTTCTTGAGGCGTGTTTGGTAGCGCTCGATCCCATCCATCACCCAACTGTCGTGCTTTTTGCCGACGGAAATGACGGTAATCATGCGGCTCGGAGCTTTTCGGCAGCTGTGTGCAGATCATCCGATGATGCCATGGGATTATCCGAATTCCGTTTCCAAGTGATGAATTCAAGCGTCGTTTCCTCTAGCGGATCCTCGAGGCCAAAAACATGAATGTGAGCATGTGGCACACCAAACCCCTCAATAATCAAGCCGATGCGCAGATAATTTGGGTAGGCCTTTTTGAGTTTGGCCTGCATTTGCTTGGCTACATCAAACAGATGATGATACGTCGTATCGTCGATGTCCCAGAGGTGATCGATTTCTTGCTTGGGAATAATGAGCATATGACCGGGCGTCATCGGCTGGATTGTTAGGATAACAAAGCATGTATCGTCCTGGTAAATAACTTCGCCGGGGATATCACCACGTAGAATTTTCGTAAAGATTGAGTCAGACATACTCCCAGTATAGCTAATCTGTTAAAATAACGTAATGCAGCGTAATAGGGCGTAGCTCGCTTCGCTCGCTACGGAGAGGTGTCCGAGTGGTTGAAGGTGCTACTCTCGAAAAGTAGTGTGCCGCAAGGTACCGGAGGTTCGAATCCTCTCCTCTCCGCCACAGAAAAAAGATTAGCAACCGCTAATCTTTTTTCATAAGCGAACGGTTACCGAGCGCTTTATTGACCGTTCCGTGTTCGACGCGCTGGGTAATTTTGTTGAAGTTGACCGAAGCAACCTCAGGTATAGACGAAAAGGTCCAGTGGTCAGCGTAATAACTGAGGAAAACGAGCGCATCTGCATACCAATCTGTGGCCTCGAGTCGTTGTTTTTCGGTTGCCTCAACAGGGCTCTGTTTACCCCCATCAAACATCTTGTACATGTACCTATATAGTTCGACTGGGTGAATACGCAGCCATATATAGGGATCTAGGTCTTGAACATCAGACTGGGGCGAACGAACTTGCGAAGGATTATCAACGCGAAGTGGCAACCACGATGCACCGGCTTTCGTTAACTCGTGAAGGTCACCTAGTGTGACAGGACCCTCGGCGGTAAACTTTGCACGCAGTGCTTCTTCCATATCGATTCCTGCGTTGCTTGCCATAGCGAGGATTGTCCATAGATAGTCTCCAGCCTCACTCTTGCCGTGCTGTGTGTTGCGGTTTGGTTTGCGTCTGAGCGCACGGGATTGCATTGGTACAATCTCGTCATAATATTCCTGAGCTTCCTCAACGGTTTTTTCACCAAATTTTTGACCAGTTTCGAATGTGCCTTGTGGGAATATCCAATCCAGTTCCGCCCAATCTTGAAGTTCAGATATGGTAATTTCATCTGCTATACCGCTCTCTATTTTTGAGCGTACAACCTCAACACGCCGGTCATATTCCTCACGGGAACATGGCTGAGAGTAGCCCCGATACGTATCAGCAGCTTCAATGTTCCGACCCACCACTGGAGGAAATTCTTCGGAGAACAGTTCTAGCTGAATGTTCTGGTGATTAAGGGTACGCATTTGGCAGTATTATAGCATAATCAGTTTAAAATAGCAACTATGTAACCCCTTAGAATTCCTCTCCATTGGCTGCTAGAATAAGAATATGAGCACGCTAGATAAAGTCTATGCCGAAATTGTTGATGATTCCGATAGCGAATGGGCAAAGAAATTGAACTATTTGCCTGTTTATAGTGCCTCAGAGCAGGCAAAAATAATGATTGTCGGGCAAGCACCCGGCCGAAAGGCACAGGAAAGCATGAAGCCGTGGAACGATGTCAGCGGCGTGAAATTGCGGTCATGGCTTGGGGTTAGTGACGAGCAATTTTATAATCCTGATCTGTTTGCGCTGGTACCAATGGACTTTTTCTACCCAGGCAAGGGCGCACATGGTGATCTGCCACCTCGCAAGAATTTCGCGGCCAAATGGCACCCAAAACTTTTAGAACTCATGCCAAACATCCAGTTAATCATTCTGGTGGGTAGCTACGCACAGAAGCATTATTTGGCAGGCGATGCAAAAACCAACCTAACTCAGACAGTGCTAGCATACGAGGAATATTTGCCGACTTATCTTCCACTTGTTCATCCATCGCCCCTTAACTTTCGTTGGCTGAGCAAAAATCCCTGGTTCGAAACTGAACTTGTGCCAATCTTGAAAGAAAAGGTGGCCAGTATAATAAATGTCACAGACAACGCTACTCAGTAGGGTTATTATCTCTATATAACAAAGGGGCTCACTCTATGAATATGATGCTCAAAGAGAATGGGATTAAGACTGGGGACATCCAAGAGATGGAGAGCAACGCTAGCCCAAAGTAATAAAATCTTTGAAAGGTTGCTAGAAACCTACAGCGTCACACGCGACACACACCCATGCAGCGGCCGCATCGTCGTATTCGAAGACAACATAGTGACGCCTACCAGCCACGGTCGTCGTTAGAAGTGGAGCCGGACCAGGTATAAATTTCGCACCCCAACTCCAAGCGCGTGCTGCCCCATTGTCCTGAATGCGAAAGCGTAGGCGCATACCGGATGTAGGTGTGCCAGTGGCATTTGTACTAAGATTGGTTACATCGTGCGCCCAGTTAACCGCGGTCAGAACATCCCAGCCGTCAGTGCTAAATGTCGGCGCGGCAGCTGATGTGATATTACCAGTACGCGTTCCTTCCATCGTGCCAATGACATTGCCATTAAACAGTTCGCGGTGTATAGACCCGTCCGCAAGTGTGCTGTATTTAATCCAAGAACTCCAAGCCACCGCGTCGCCATTCTTTGTTCGGTATCCGCCAGAATCCTGCGAATTACCAAGGGACACGTAGGACTGAACGATAGTCTCACCACTATCGTCACGGTGTTTCGTGACCACATCAAGGAATATGTCCCCAGGAGCACCAGGTGGTTGATGTTTTGCAGTAGTGCCATCATACAAATAACCCGGATCGGGGCCTGTGACAAAATACAGACCCTGTGTCGTAAGAGTGTCGAAATCAATCTCGCCAACAACAGTATTCCAGGGCGAAATCTCGCCCGTACTTGCACCGATGCTCGCTTGATTAGTGTTTATGTACAACGGATGAGAGTTGTATTCGGACAGATAGGCTTGATTGGTTTCACCGAATAACTGTGAGCGCCATTTCGGTGGCGACTCACCCCTATGCAACCAACGAGCTTGGACATAATAATCAGTTGGGGCATATGTACCGCTTTGAATCGCAATATCCGACACCGTGTCATTTCGAGTGGAAGTGTAGATAACTTTCTCAATACGAATGCCCTTGCCAGCAGGGTAAGCCGAGTTACCGCCACCAACTTCTAGCGCCTGCCAGATACTCGACGACAAATGACTGTCAATATCGATGACGATTTCTTGGATATCAATGTTATAGCATTGATCAATTTGCGCGCCGCGACCAATAGCCTCACTACGGCCCGGGTTCACCGCACCAATGTGTTGAATTTTCGCATCTTTGACGCGAAAAATTGCAGTACCAACACCCGAGCCCTCGTACGAATCGATTCTACCTATAGTCAGCCCAGCTATATCCTGAATCAAAATCTGCGTAACATCATGGGCTACGATGTTATCAATAATCAGGTTTGAAGGTGGCAGATCCTCGACGGTGATACCTGCGTTAACGGTCGAAGTTATATGAGTCGTTGGATCAGTCCACTGGTGTTCGGTACGCATTTGCGAAGCCCCAACAATGAAGATGCCGGCCGTCGGGTGGTCAGAAAAAAGCTCAACCCCATCAACTACCGAGTTAACCAAACCCGCAAGACGAATCCCACCGTGGCCACCATAACTTTGCCCAGGAGTATTATCACCAGCAAATGCCTTTAAATTCTTAATCGTGATACCTGAGATGGCTGATTTGTCAGTGTCTTTTTGTTCGGTTGACATCGACCAGTTACCAATATTGCGCATAGTAACATTGCTAATTTCACAGCCCTTGAAGTCCCACCATTTGGATTCGTCATCCCCATCGATATTGTATGTCTGTATGGTACAGCCACCGTCGCAATCTACGCCCACAACGCCGTTGATAATAACGTTGTTGGATGCCAAACTTTGCCAGGGATTATTAGAATCTAGCTTTGCAGAAGTCAGGTTGAACACCGCTTCTTTATCGATAACAGTAATCCCGTTGATTGAGATATCTTGCCCCATTTGAACCCGGAAGCCATTCGCGCGATTACCAGAGACGACCACGCCAGAGGCTGTTCCCGAACTACACCATTCGTTGAGGTCAGGAAACCAGAATGGTCCGATGTACGGATCTGCCCATTTTTGAGTAGGATGGTAATAATTTACAAAGGCGAGGCCATCGTCTCCGACGTTCAGCGAATCATGCCCATTGACCGTAACACGTCGACAACCCGTGAAGTGCAGTCCGTCTGCGAGAGTGTCAATCGACTTTGTACCAACTACGGACACATCACTCGCACCAACGAAGAGGATGCCGGCTTCGGGTGACTGCTCAACGAGCGCATTGATGAGCGTAAGATGCTGGACGAGACCGGTACTACCCAACCATCCACTTGCCGGAGTCGTGTCGGACGGATACCCCATGATGTGAATGCCATTGGCATGTCCACCACGGGTTGATGGCAATGTTTTCCACCGAACGTGAGGATTAATGATACTAACGTACTTGGCCCTGCCGCTAACCAAGATGCCATCGGAAGTACCCGTCCCACTACTGTCAAGATTATCCATCAATAAGACAGCACCTGGTTCGAAATAAATACCGACATAATTCAGACCAGCCAAAACAACAGCCCCACGATCTGCAGGGCTCAAGCGTGCAAACCTGTAGGTACCGCTAGGGAAGAAGAGTGTTTTGTTATCAGTCATGGCTGCCTGTGCGGCCTTAATAGCTGCAGAATCGTCTGTAATCCCGTCACCGACTGCACCATAGTCCCGCACATTGATACCGTTCGAAGATGTTGCATTGAGCTTTGACTGAACAGCAGGCGCAAGCAGGGTTTCAGTAATAGTACCGCTCTGTATATGGCCGGCTGTAATGAGATTGTTCTTTAGTGTTCCGTCTGAGTTGTGTGCCTGGGATAAGAAGTCATTGAGAATACTACCCCAAATACCTGAGTCTCTACCTGGAGTGGGAAGGCGGGCCATTATATACTGCTCGCCGAAAAGTTATTTTTTTGTATTTCTACCCCACATATTATGAACTTCGCCCTTTTACCTTCGCTTACGCATTATTATACGGATACTTAGCCACGATGCAAAACCGATAAAGTCCGTTCTATCGCCAGGTAACAAGAAGAATAGCCTATTCGAGTCCAGCTGGTAACAGTTGGACGCTTCAGGAATCATATGCAAGGAATAAAAAGCGCGATTAATTCGAAAGTGTCAGCTTGGCGATTGTACTATGCAAAATTTCGGTTTCTTGTTGTGTGAGGCGGTCGCAGCCAAGCCTGACCGGTAGTAACTCAGTGGCATTTTGAACGACCGTCTGGCCTTCGTCTGTTAATTGCACAGTTTTTACCCTTCGATCCTGTGGGTCCTCTTTCCGAGTAACGAGATTTAGGGTAGTAAGGCGGTCGATTATGCCTGTCACATTTGACGCATCGCAGTGGAGAATATGAGCAATTTTACCGGTGGCGTTATTGCCATCAAAGATTGCGTGCAGGGCGAAAAGCTGTATAGAAGTCAGGCCATGTTCTTTGGCAATCTGATTTAAATGCTGCTTGCACACAGTAATAAGTGACATTAAATCATCACAGATAAGAGTGGCTTGTTGCTTTTCAAGAGTGGCCTTCATAGACATTATTATACACGCACTATAAAATTGGTCAATGTGCTCAATAGTTGACAACCTCAAATATCTATATATACTTACTTTTATACATTCAACTAAAAGGAGTCCCATGTTACACAAAGTAAAACACAAAGGTATAGCCCTGTTGGTCCTTGCGGCCGCACAGTTCATGGTGGTGTTGGATGCGACAATCACTAATGTCGCGTTGCCAGCTATCCGAGATTCATTAAAATTCGCCTCGCAAGCAGACCTGCAATGGGTCATCACCGTTTATGCGTTAACCTTCGGTGGCTTTTTGCTGCTGGGCGGACGTTTGGCCGACCTGTTCGGACGACGCCGACTGTTCCTAGCTGGAACGATCCTATTCGCCACAGCATCACTAGTAGCAGGGTTTGCGCAAGATCCGACACAGATGATCGTCCTGCGTGGCGTGCAGGGTCTGGGCGGAGCACTGTTGTCACCAGCAGCACTTTCACTGGTGCTGACTATATTTCGCGAAACCAAAGAGCGTAACCGCGCACTCGGTGTGTGGAGCATGGTTGCTGCCGGTGGTGGTGCCGTTGGACTTGTCCTCGGTGGCTTGCTAACACAATATGTTGATTGGCGCTGGATCTTCTTTATCAATGTGCCAATCGCAATCTTGGTTGCAATCATGACATTTCGATTTGTCCCTGGTGGCAAGCCAGAAAAGACCGAATCAGTCGATATACTTGGTGCGTTCACTATTACCGGTAGCCTGATAGCAGTCGTATTCGCACTTGCGAAGGCTGCGCAGAATGGCTGGGGTGATTCGAGCACGATTATATCGTTTGTCGTATCTGCAGTCCTGATGGCGGCGTTCATCTTTAACGAGTTACGCGTTAAACACCCACTGATTAATCTGGCGGCATTCCGTCGTCGTAACGTTACAGGTGGAGCACTTGTGATGTTGCTCATGCCAGCTGCAATGTTTGGCTTCTTCTTCTACATGTCGATTTACCTGCAGCAGATCCTTGGGTACACCCCAACAGAAACCGGCGTTGCGAACCTACCATTTACTGCAACGATTATGGTAGTTGCAGGTGTGTTGTCGCGATTTGCAACAAAGGTCAATTCGAAAGTTGTTCTGACAATTGCACCGTTACTTGCCGCAGCTGGACTTCTATTCTTTGCCCGAATCCCTGTACATGCGACATACCTGACCGATATCTTGCCTGGCATTATATTGATGTCGAGCGGTATGGCTATGGTATTTGTCACGGCTACAATTGCCGCAACAAGTGGTATATCACACAAAGAGTCCGGTTTTGTATCTGGCCTACTGAATACAAGTCAACAGATTGGCGGCGCAATTGGCCTGGCAGTACTGACAGTTATTTCAACAGCAGCAACCAAGGCACAGCTGGCTGATTTACATGCTCTACCAACACAGGACGTCGTAAACGAGGCTTTGGTCCACGGGTTCCATCAAGGCTTTATCGCTGCTGCATTCTTTGCGGTCGCGGCAAGCGGTGTAGCCCTGCTCGTGTTCAAGACGCGCAAAATGAGCGCCGATGAGCAAGCGGACGAGTTGACGAATGAAGCTGAGGCGTTAGCCGCAATACCTGGCGCCTAAGCAAATTGGTAAGCATTAAACTACCAAGAAAAAAGACTCACACAATGTGAGTCTTTTTTCTTGGTACACCCGACTGGATTCGAACCAGTGGCCTTCAGCTCCGCAAGCGGACGCTCTATCCAGCTGAGCTACGGGTGCGTATCTGGCTATCTGAACCTGACAAGTGTAACATAATTTTACAGAGGTGGCAAGATGCTGTTACAGGCGTAGCATGCGAACGACACGGTCGACAGCATCGAGCTTGAGATCCTTCATGGGCAGACGAGAACCGAGCATATCAACAATTGCCTCACCTGATTCCTCGGGGAAGTAGACCGTAATTCCTGGTTGAAAACGTTGCGTAGGAATCAACATTACCGAGAATTCCTCGCCGTCCTGTATAACACCGAATGATTTAAAGGTCGTGAACGGGTGTATCTTGCCATCAATTGCAAGTCCCTCATCCGTCAATGAATAGGTGAGTTCGCGTGGTGGCCGGCGAGAAAAGACAATAACCACAACAAAGATAACAGCAAGCAATACAGCAAAAGACCATGAACCCATGAGGAAAATTGATACGGCAATCAGGGCAAGGACAACAACGCCAAACGCCATAAACCATCCTGCACCCTTTTCGCGGTGAATAAACTCGTGAGCAACCCAGGTGACGGGTTCATCCGATAGCTCGTAGTCCTGTTCCTCGTACTGCTCGTCCGTTAGCTCCTGGTCATCGACAGGTGGCAATTCAGATTCAGATTCAGGTTCCTGTTCTGGTGCTAGTCCCGGTTCTGGCATCTGTACTTGTGGGCCCGGTTCGTTAAGGGCAGCCTGCAAAGCATTTGGATCCACAACTGGGGCAATCCCCGGTGTAATCGTAGAGTTAACCGGCGGAACGGGTGGCACGGCGCCCTGACCAGGTTGAGGCTGGCCGGGTTGGTAATACCCCTGTTGGTCGTTCGGTTGCATGCGTCTAGTATAGCATGAGCATTGTTGTATATGACCAAGGATAGAATTTCACGATAATAGGTACTGCAAAACTCATGGACGAAGCGCAATTGCTATACTAGTCATATGAAACCAAAGGGACCGTTTAACCTATTGTACCAAAACCAATTTTTTAATGGTTGGCCAACGTTGGCATCAGACCAAAACACGATAGTTATGACATTCCCAGTGGAAGGTTGGTCTGGATCTGCCGCGGTGATCCTGGCGCAGGACGAAAATGGTAAAATAAAACTACATGTATACGGTACCGGGGACAAGGACAGGGCAACTGTGCAGGCGCTAGCCGCGATGTCACTCGACGAAGACGGAGTAGCGTGGAAAGAAGTTGGCGGTAAGGATGAAGTTGTTCGATCGCTGCAGGAGAAATATAAATTCATGAGGCCAACACTGTTTCACTCGCCGTATGAGGCGGCAGCTGGATTTATGATTGGCCATCGCATATCCATCGTCCAGGCCAGGAAAATACGCGCTGCACTGGCAGACGAGTTTGGCGAAAAGATTGACGTAAATGGCGAAACGTTTAGCGCATTCCCGACGCCGCAGAAACTCTTGGAAATCGATAATTTTCAGAGCCTCAATGACACCAAGATCGTGCGACTGCATGCGGTTGCACAAGCAGCCCTCGATGGGCTCCTAGATCGTGACTATTTGCGCAGTTTGGATGATGTAACGGCGCTGGCGAAACTCGAAAAGTTACCAGGGGTCGGTCCATTCTTTTCACAAGGTATTTTATACCGTGGAGCGGGAAGTAAGGATGGCTTTTCGCAGGACGATATGAGTTTTCACGGTATCAAAGCGGCCTACGGCTTGAATGATGATGTGACCAAAGAAGAAATCATGGCAATAACGGAGAAGTGGCGCCCGTATCGTATGTGGGTTTCGGTACTGTTACATGTGTGGCTGCGCGAAACGAATAACTTCCCTAAGAGGACATTTAGTAAGCGATAAGTTAACATTTCAGTAATGAAATGTTTCGATTGACAAGTGACGTTCGCTTCTATATAGTTAACTAATAGGTTAACTATATGAATACTTCTTACGACGAACCCCAGTTAGATAGCGTCCTGCAAGCCCTAGCAAACCAGAAACGGCGTGCTATCATCCATGATTTGTCGCTGAACCCAAATACGGTCGGAGAGCTGGCCCGGCGCTACGATTTGTCGCTGCCAGCAATACACAAACACATCCGTACACTCGAAAATGCAAAACTTATCCTGCGCAAAAAATCTGGGCGCACAAACTTTGTTGCCCTCAATATCCAAACACTCAATCTGGCAAAAAACTGGATTGACCAATACAACACGCAGTGGGGCAGCGTCGAGGCAACCCTAGAAAACTACATATCTGGGCTTCGTGAATGAAAACCCGGAAATAACGTCATTAATATATGTGCCTTCGGGCAAAAGGAGAATTAAATGGGAAAATTTGTATTTGTATACTACGGTGGTTCATCGGCAAACGGCGGCAGCGCGGAGGAGTGGGGCGCATGGTTCGGTCAATTGGGTAGCAAGCTTATCGATGGCGGCAACCAATTCGGCCCTGGCGCCCAGGCAGTCAGCAAGGCCGGCGTGATGGACGTCAAGGAAATGCCAGCAACCGGTTACTCAATCGTATCTGCTGAGAACATGGATGAAGCCAGAGAACTCGCCAAGGGTTGCCCGCTTGTCGCTGCTGACAACGCAGCCGTCTGTGTCTATGAAGCACTTCCTATGTAGGAATCAGAGCCATACTAAAAACGACCCGCATAGAAGGGTCGTTTTTAGTATGGCGTTACCTATCGCTATTTGGCGCGCATGCGGTTACCACGAGGGTTATGCTCAGCCTCGGCCAGGCCAAGAGCCTCAAGTAGTGGTGGCATGTACATACCAAAGCGACCGCGAAGACCCTTTTTGAGCCCGTACCAGCCGCGGGCGGCGGGGTTATTTTCGGAACGTCCCCACGCCTCGATGGTGCCTGCTGCGTTTGCCATTACTATCCTTTCAGGAGTTCGTTATCTGAATTAAGTATAGCAGCGGGGGTTAGCCCTGGCCCAGTCGCGCAAGCATGACTTTTCCTTCGCTTGCAACTTCCTCGGTAAGCGCGTGCTCCACCCAGTAACTATGGATGGCGTCCCGACCATCGGTGCTCGACTTTGCGAGCAAAAGGCATGTTTCGAGGATATGTACGCGCTCCTCGGACGATTCGGCCTTTTCATACTCAAGTCTGAGCGTCAAAAATACACTGTCGCCCTTCATACTTATAGATTCCCGACCATTCGGTATTCCAGCGAACACTCTGACCGATACAGCCCCAAGTAGTGCTGCATTCGTCAGCCGGTGATTACCGTCAAAAACTTCGATAACTCCGTCTGATTCCGATGTAATAAGGCTTGTTGCATTTCCTGCTAGCGACCGTGGACGAAATTCATTCAAATCCTGCGGATCGTCAGCGAGATCGGGATGATGAGAGAAATATTCGCCGAGAAATGCTGCAAAAGCAATAGGACTCCTCTGTATATCCGAGGAATAGACTATCTCACTAATATGCGGCTTTATTTTTGTCAGCAGAATCGCATCGAGGGGTAGTTCGACATCCATCCAATCCAGCGACGCATCGGTCACTTTGTGGAAGGTGCCGTTCATACGATAGGTGTACGATACTGCTTCCAGCAATCTGTTAACCTGGCTAACGCTTAATGTTTCAAGCGATTCGTCGATACTCCCAGCGTCAGATCGAAGGTTTTCACCAAAAACATTTCCCAGCTCAACTTGCAGATAGCCACGCGCAACATCCGTTGGCGGGACATCTTCGTCATAAATAACAAGCGCGCGGGATTGGGTCTCGGAATTTGCTGTATGTTCTGTCATTAAAGTAAACAATACAACATAAAGTGTTATATGTCTATTTGAAAGGTCCTCCCTAAAGCCCCTAATGAAAAAGCCGTGCAGCCGCACGACTTTTTCACTTGGCGGGGGATTGTCTACGAGGTTAGAAACAAACTTGCCCTATGAGTAAGGCTAGAGCTCTTGACTAGAGAAGTCAGTGTAAGTGCGTGAGTTACTTCTTAGCAACGTGCTTCTCAGTATAATCAGAGAAGTTATTAACGGCATTCAAAATAGGTACTGCTTGCTTGCCTAATTCAGTCAGCTCATATGTAACATCTGCACGTGATTGTTCAATACGTACTACCAGTCCTACTGCTGTCATATTTTTAAGACGTGTAGTAAGGGTGGCAGTATTTACGTCTTCTATTTGTTGTTCAAGGTCACGAAAACGCATAGGGCGATCGGAAAGCTTATCAATAATAAGCATCGTCCAATAATCACTCAAAAGTTTGAGGCTTTGCTGACATACGGGGTTTTTTGTAGTTACTGACATAATTTACTTGACTTTAAACATTAAAGTACTTTATAATTAAAAGTACTGTATAAATTATAGCAAATTAACTAAGGAGAATCAATAGATATGAACCTCGTCGTATTAGGAGCTAACGGTAAAACAGGGCAGGAACTAGTAAATCTGGCCGTTTCTCAAGGCCATAATGTCACTGCTATAACACGTAGTCCAGATGCCTTTTCTGACCAAGCAGATGTGAGAGCAGTGAAGGCAGATGTTTTTAACAGCAGCGAACTTGCAAAGGTATTTGCTGGTATGGATGCAGTATTGAGCACGCTCGGTAATAACAATTCTAAGCTGCAACTCATTGAGAGGTCTAGCAAAGCAATAGTAGAAGCTATGCAAGCAACTGGCGTAAAGCGATTAGTTGTCGAACTTGCCTTTGGTGGAGCTGCGTCAGCCACCCTAACTAAACCTACAAGAGCATTGAACAACATGGTGCTTGGTAAAATGCTTGAGGACCAAAAAAGGGGCGTCGATATCATTACAAAGTCTCATCTTGATTGGACAATCGTGTACGCTACCATGCTGACTAACGGACCGCTGACTGAAAAAGTTCGAGTCGTAGATTCGACTGAAAAGATTGGTTTGAGACACAAGATCTCACGTGCAGATGTATCTTTTGCAATGTTACAAAGCCTAGAGAATGGTAGATCTATTAAAAAGCTACCCGTGACTACGGCTGCGTAATAATTTTAATTTAAATAACAATATGGAGGCATGAAATGCAAGACTCAACTCAAATCACAAAATCAAATATAGAGGTAGTTCGTGATTATACGAACAATGTATTTAACGACCACAGCCCCGACCGCGTCACCGAATATGTAAACCCCGATGTCAAATGGCATGGCGGCACACTCGGAACGATTGAGGGATCTGCTGGACTCAAGGCTATGCTCGAAGGCTTTATTGGCGCGCTACCAGACCTCCACGCTGCAGAGCAGGACATTTTTGCTCAAGGAGACAAGGTCGCGGTTCGCTACGTGGTTGAAGCAACACATAAAGGCAACCTCTTCGGTGCTCCAGCGACCGGACGAGCTATCCGATGGGACGCCGTTGATATCTACCGTATAACTGACGGTAAGATCAGCGAGGAATGGGCGGCAGACGACTCAACAGCGATTCTTCACGCTATCGGTTTGTATACTGCACCGTGGATTTCGTAATATTCCAAGGATCTTCAAAATGAACATGACTACTGCACGACTGGAAGGTTTTAGCGATGGAGTAATGGCGATTATCATTACTATCGCGGCGCTTAACATACATGTTCCTGCTGACCCTACTTTTGAAGCCTTTGCTTCGGTACTGCCTATATTCCTTATCTATGCTTGGAGCTTTCAGATTGTAGGCACATTGTGGGGTAACCATCATCACTTGATGGCGGTTACCAAAGGAGTGAATATCTGGATTATGTGGGCAAATCTACATCTACTTTTTTGGCTCTCCCTAATACCTTTCGCAACAGGATGGCTCGGTGCTCATATCGGCGAGGCATGGCCAACTGCAGTGTACTCTGTGATTTCTCTCGGCGCTGCAGTCGCCTACATGCTTCTTGAGCGTGCCATTGTTGCGTATCAAGGAAAAGACGCGCAGTTAGTTGCTGTGCTGGGCAACAATACGAGAGAACTAATTTCAATCATCGGAAGCATTCTATCGGTGATTATGGCATTCATCTATCCGTTGATATCATACCTACTAGCTATAGCCCTTGCGATGATATGGCTTATACCGGACCGAAGAATAGTGCCCCAAAAAAATAAACTTACGTAGCCTCCTCCGTTCGCTCGCGAAAAGTAGAAAAGACATGCAGCCGCATGTCTTTTCTACTTGGCGGAGGAGGGGAGATTCGAACTCCCGCTACAGGTCTCCCCGTACTAATGATTTAGCAAACCATCCCCTTCAGCCACTTGGGTACTCCTCCGCGTCGGCGTGCATTCCAGTTTCTCGGATCAATCGTAAATGATTAATCCTGACAACCTTCATTACGCCTCCTTACAAATCATCAAACAGCAAGCTTGGTTTGATAATTTGGGCGGCTTCGCCGTTAACCGCCAGGCTACTGTAGGATCTCCCATACAGCTCGGTTGATTATAGCACAGCATCAGGGGTGGGGCTAGTGGTAAAATGACATAGTCTATTGACTTTATGCTTATTATTTGCTATAATAGTGGCATGACTGTGAGAAGTTTATTGAAATCAGTGCGCGTATTTGCGCTTATCGCCGTTATTATTATGGCAACACTAGCACTCGGCTCCAATGCCCACGCTGCTGGATTTAGCATGTCTATTGCCGATGGCGCCAACGCTGCCAAGGGTAATGGCCAAGCGACCGACCTATTCGGTCAAACTGGCACGTTCCGTACTATCACAAACGTTATGCTGTACCTCATTGGTGCAATCAGTGTGATTATGCTAATTGTCGGTGGTCTGCGTTATGTTGTCTCTGGTGGTGATTCAACTGCCGTTCAGAACGCCAAAAACACCATTCTGTATGCTGTTGTTGGTATTATCGTTGCCATTCTAGCCTACGCTGTTGTCAGCTTCGTTATCGGATCGTTTACTGGTACGGCAACGGGTAGTGTCGGTGGCGCTACCAGTGGTAGTGCTGCGCCTGCAACGAACACCTAAATTTATCCAATCCAAATGAAAAAGGCTAGACAAATGTCTAGTCTTTTTCATGGCGAGTCAGCATTAACGTGGTTAGAAGTAAATTACTCCGAACTCGTTGAAAAAATTTTACCGGCAGCAATAGCTGAAATAAGTAAAAAGCTAAGAGGTAGTATCATCGCCAAAGTGAGTGGTATGAATTGAGTTGCTCCACCGATAATTGCTGGGCCAGCAAGCAGTCCTATGTAACCCATACCGACAACACGAGACATGATGACGCCCTGTTTGGCCCTTGATATCTTTCCTGCAGCGGAAAACAACTGTGGCGCGCAGCCAGACAGCCCAAGCCCAAAAAAACCCCATCCTAGCAGCGTTAACCATAACGTATGCGACAACAAGACAAAAATCATACCGATGGCCGCGATTAATGATCCGTACCGTACGACAGCAAGAGCACCGAACTTGTTTGATATCCAATCTGCGCCGAACCGACCTGTCGTCATAAGAATGGCGAAAGCTGCGAACCCGAAAGCTGCCTGTGAGTCGGAGAGATTAAGGCGCTCTTTTATTTGAAGTGCGCTCCAGTCATTGGCGATGCCTTCGGATAGCATGAGCAGAAAAGCAATACTACCCAATAGCAAGATTCTTGCATATATTTTTTTCGAAAATGTCGACTTGATGTGCGCCTCATCTTCACCTTTGATATGATCTTCCGACTTAGTCACGTGATGTAATAAAAACGGTCGGCATGCAAACGTGATAATAACGCCGAGGACACCAAAGAGGATAAATGTTGTCGGGATACCTACATGAATTCCCAAAACAAAGGCGCCGACAACTGACCCAGTAAAGGTACCTATAGAAAACATAGCGTGAAATGCTGACATGATTGGACGCCCATACTTTTCTTCTAGGGCTGCAGCCTGAAGATTCATCGATACATCTACACCACCATTTCCAAAACCATATAAAGCAAGCGCAAGACCAAGAAGTATTGGGTTTGTTGCAAAAGCTATAGGTATAAACAAAATAGACAACCAGAGAGAATAAAAAATGACCATGCGACGGCTGCCAAATCGATCTGCCAAATGACCTCCGAGTTGCATACCAACGAAAGCACCTCCACCTAGTAGGAGGAGAAGGATGCCCAAAATAGCGTGCGTTGTCCCGGTTTTTTCAAGAACAGCAGGGATGTGCACAGCCCATAAGGCTAAAAGGAGGCCATTTAATGCAAAGATACCAAAAATGGCAATTCTTGCGCGTACTAAAGCCGTTAGGTTGAATTTCACTGACACTCCTCGTTAAAAGCAAACCTTTCAATTATACCAGTTGGTTCCTCGCGGGGTGTTGTGCAGTAAAAAATAGACGACCAAATGGCCGTCTGCTTTTCTTGGCGGAGAGGGCGAGATTCGAACTCGCGGTGAGTCACCCCACGCCGGTTTTCAAGACCGGTACCATCAACCACTCGGTCACCTCTCCGTATCGGTGTGAGCTCAGGTCATTTTAACAGATTGACCGCTGTTAGTCGAGGGGTTGGCGGCTAATTGTCGCAACCCAAACAGTGCCAGCACCAGCATCGAGTAATGTCTGAGTGGCATATTTCATGGTTGCTCCTGTCGTGACAACATCGTCAATTAACAGATAGGTTGCCTGACTATCAAGAGCTGTGTTGCAGGAAAAGGCCGCTTTGGCCTGCGAAATACGCTGGGACCGGGAAGCGTCACGTTGTTTGGTCGTCGTATTGCGCGTAAGAGCCGTTGAAACGGGCATTTTGCGTAGCCTGCCCAAGTGGCGCGCAATCAGCAGCATATGATCGTAACCCCTTTGGCGGATATGAGAACTGACTGTAGGAATGGGTACGATAATCGTATTTGCAGGTAAGTCCGGTATTCGCGCGTCCAGAAGCTGGGCAAGCGGTCGGTAGGCAGCGCGGGCATTGGTGAACTTGTAGTTACCGATCAGGCGTTGCAGCTGGTCACGACGATCGGCCACACACCAAGCCTGAGAATAGGGGACTTTGCAATCTTTGCAGATTCCTTGTGTGGGAGCGACCAATCTTTGGCATTGGATACATGCCTGATATGGTTCGCTAATGATGTCATATTTACAATTATCACACAATAGGCTGCCACGCAGGTCGCATCCTGAACAGTAGTGTGGGGCTATGATTGCTAAAAGATTGTCTATCATTGTGATTTTTACGTTTCGATTCGTACTCCGGTTGCTTATCTTCTCTATATTGGTTATACTGTAGAGGACTATTTGTCAATAGAGCCAAGAGTAAAATGTGGAGGATACGATGGCCCGTAAGCAAAACGATGATCTTTTGATCGAGGACGAGCTGGCCGCTGCCTTTTTAGACGGCGACGACCTAAGCACGCCTTCCGACGATGCGAGTAATGTGCAGAGTAACAATAACGACGACATGGACCTGGAAGAAGACTTCCCGGGGCAGTTAGCTGTTGACGTTTATGAAACCGATGACAAGTTGTTTGTCAAAGCGCGTACAGCTGGTGTAAACAAAGACGAACTAGATGTCAGCATTTCTGACGGCATCCTAACTGTCAGCGGTACACTGAGCAGTGGTGACGACGTTGAGGCAACAAACTGGCATATCCAGGAATGCTATTGGGGCGAATTTAGTCGCACACTAGCACTGCCAGTTGCAGTTCGAGAAGACGAAGTTGAAGCAGTTCTGAAGGACGGTGTCCTGACGATTAGCTTTAACAAAGTTAAGCAAGAGCAAGCGAAGAAGATCCAAGTTTTATAACAACTTTGCACAATACAAAAAAGGCTCAATAGAGCCTTTTTTGTATTGTATGGTGCAATTAAAAACTCCGCCGAAATGGCGGAGTTTTTGTATGGAACAATTGTATCGATTAACCGTTGCTGCCAGAGAAGCTGCCGATAACGAAGTTGACGACGGCGTAGGCAAGGATTGCCACAACCACACCGACAATCGCGTACAGAATAGTGTTCTTGGCATTCTGGACGGCAGTTGAGTCACCACCTGAGACAACATAGCGAATACCACCGATGATCAACATGATCACACTGATGGCACCAATCAGGAAGAGTAGCACGTTGGTGATAGTACGGAAGATACCACCCTGGCCACCTTGGCCGAAGAGGCTCGATGCGTCACCCTGTTGGTCGTTACCCTGTGCAGAGTCGGCGCCGGCCTTGAGTGACAAGTCGGTGCCAGATACAGCGTTTACGGCAACTGGTGCAAGTAGCACCGCTGCGCCTGAACCAAATGCCAGTAGTGGTACGACAAATGCTGTCATAAGGATTCTTTTGATGTTTTTAATCATTTTTGTGGACCTTTCGTTTCGGTATTATTTTCACGTTACTATTGTTATATCAGACCTTGAGGGTTTTGTTAAGAGCTAACCCTTTACTTCTTGACCAAGGATGTGATGACAAAGTTGGCAATTGCATAGGCAAGAATTGCCACAACCAGACCGATCACGGCGTAGAGGATGGTATCCTTGGCACCTTTCGTCTGGGCCGCGTCACCATTACTGGTGGTGTAGCGGATGCCACCGATGACAATCATGATGACAGCAATGGCGCCCAGAACAAAGAGCATGATATTCACAATTGATTTGAGGAAGTTTTTGAGGTCGTCCTGGTTGGCGCTACCTCCACCGACACCAGTTACGCCTTGCCCAATGGCGGCAGCTGGATCCGTGTCGGCAAAGGTTGTCATTGCTGGCGCGAGGGGAAGGGCAACTAAACTGAATGTTGTCAGGATAGTTAGTACAGTTGTGCGTAATCTTTTCATATATCTCCTATTTCTTTACTGATGCGAGGACAAAGTTAACGATGGCGTAGGCCATGATTGCAACAACCAGGCCGACGACGGCATATAAAATGGTGTCCTTGGCTGATTTGATTTGTGCAGAGTCACCATTACTGGTGGTGTAGCGGATGCCACCGATGACAATCATGATGACAGCAATCATACCGAGGACAATGAGGAGCGTGTTAATAATTTTGCCCATTAACGTTTTGAAGTCGTCCTGCTGAGCGACGCCACAAACACCACCCGAGCTTGATGCTCCACCGCTACTACTGCTACCACTACCTGATGCCTGACAGCCGGCAGTGAAGACGTCTATTGCCGAAGCTGGGCTTGCAATCATGGGCATAGCCACCAAACCAACTGTTACTATCGCCGTTTTGATGTAGGTCAGCAGTCGTTGTTTCATGTTTCCTCCGTTATTTTCCAATACTCGTTATGACAAATTGGGTAATTGCAGCTGCCATGATAATGACAACCAGACCAACAACAGCGTAAGTAATCATGTTTTTAGCCGCCTGGATCTGGCTGCTGTCACCATTGGCCGCAGCATAGCGGATACCACCGACAATGATGACAATAATAGCCGTGATACCAGCGACAAAGTAAACTGCATTGAGGAGATTCGTCACATTATCGGCGCCTATAGTTTTGGGTGCGCTGCCAAGATGTAGGTCATCTGACGTTATCGATATGGCCGGCGCTGGCGAAGCTTGAGCCGCCGGAGCGGCATTTGCCGCGGCAAAGGGAATACCAACAGCAAAGAGAAGCGCAAGAATAAGTGTGGTTATGACTCTGTTGATTTTTACTTTCATTTCTTTCATCCTATCATAATGCCCGAAATCACCCTACCTATGGGGTACCCTGAGTGACCGTGCCGGGAGATGCCGCCTGTTGTGTAGTACCGGACCCGCCACCGCCCGTTGAGCTACCGTCAACAGCACCAGCGACAAATTTGATGATTGCAACCGATAGGATAGACAGCACGAGACCGATAATGGCGTTTTGGATGGTTTTGCGAGCAGCAACCGTGCCACTACTATTATCGCCCTGGGTCATATACTTGAAACCGCCGTATATAACAAACCCGATTGATACATAGCCAACGACGAACAGTAGCATCTGAACGATGTTGAGCGCAATAATCGTGATAAAGCCACCGAGACCCTTCTCGGTTGAGGCAGTGTCGTTACCGCCACCGCCAATCTCATTTGGTGACTTTATATTGCCATTCTCACAAAGGGTGTCGTACCAGCGAGGGAAAATCGAGGCGTCAGTTGAACAGGCAGTACCGGTTGAAGTTGAAGTTGTAGTCGTAGTTCCTGTTCCGGCAGGAGCGGCATTTGCGGCCGCAAATGGGATGACAGCCGTGAAGACAAGTGCAAGGACAACCGTTTTTATGACTCTGTTTATGTTTAGTTTCATTTATTTCATCCTATCATATTGTCGGGATTTGGCAAATCTACTGTGTCCCTTGTGTAACAGTGCCTGCAGACGTGCTTGGCGAAGGCGAGACACTCGGTGATGGCGAGGCACTTGATGATCCGCCCCCAATCACGCTGCCCGGAATCAGCCAGTTGATGATGGCAATTGTAAAACCATAGAGCAGGAGGCCAATGACAACGTTTCGGATGACAGTACGTGCCTCGCTGACCTGGGTCTGGTTGTCACGCGCGCTCGCATACAGCACGCCCGCATAAGCCAGGCCACCGACGGCAACAATACCTATAATCACTGTTAGGACGCTGATGGTAATTGATATGAGGCTGTTGATGGTCCCTAGCCCTGTCGTGCCATCACAGGCAATAAGTTGGGTTTGTGTGTCGCCACACTTCGAGCCGCTACTAGATTGCTGACCGCTAGTCACAGCGTTGCTGATACCACCCGTACCGATTGGCGCAGCGTATGCAGGCATGGCAATCACAAATACTGCGACAATTGCGGCTATAAATACGGTGAGTTTTTTGATCATATATTCATTCTCCTTTAACTAATGACGCTACCCGGAACCAACCAGCCGATTATGCCAACCAGCATTGCATAGATGAGTAGACCGATAACAATGTTACGTATGAGTGTTTTGGCCTC
>JAQGGV010000063.1 GCA_028289185.1 Candidatus Saccharimonadota bacterium | reverse complement strand
ATGTTTATGATGCCTGCCGTACCGACCGCGTTACCGTTAACGATGATGTCAGCCGAGTCCGTACTACTACCGAGTGTACCGGCAGTCATCGTCAAATCACCAAGCACGGTCAGCTGATTTGTCACCGGGCTCCAGCCACCACCCGACCCATTGAATGTCACATTGTTGAAATTTGATGCGCCCGGATTTATCGTATTGCCCGTTGCCGTCGAGGTGAATGTGACGACTCCTGAGTTGTGCGTAAATGTCGCCGTGTTTGTCCAGTTGCCGGCAACATTTAGCGAGTTCGAGGTGCCCGGTGCAGTGAATGCTCCGGCGTTCGAGAAATTACCACCTACCGTCATGGCAGCGGCCGATGGCGCAACGACAGTGCCGTTCGTAACAGTTAAATCACTGTCAATATTCGACGTCACAGCCGACGCGAACGTCCAACTACCAGGGGATCCATTGAACGTTAACTTGTCGAAATGATTGCTGGCGTTCGTACCAGCATTCACCGTCAACCCCGCCACCGTTCCCGTCATCGTTGTCGTTTGCGAAGATGTTTTGGTAAATGCCCCATTGACGGAATTATCCCAATCCCCTCCAACATTTAGCGTATTCGTACCGATGTTTAGCGTGGATGTTGACGAACCGAATTTCAGATCTCCACCCATGCTGGCAGCCGTGCCACCAGGACTCAGTGTTACATTACCACCGGGCGTGAAGGTTTTGGCTGCATTGACGTATAGCCTGGTATCATTATCGACAGTCAGGTTACTCGATGCCACATCGAAATGCAGATCACCCTCCGCCGTTACTCCGCCACATACCGTTCCAATTGATTTCGTACATTTGGCAAGATCGGCATTTGATATTGGACCCGCGTCCTCGTGTGTCACGACCAGCCTATTCTCGTAAATGTTCATACCACTGATGGCACCGCTGTTTGCACGTGTCACCCTGGTCCCCGACACGCCACCATTTGTATCCAGCCAGATCGTGACGTCTGCACCCGCACCTGGGTCTGGCATTGGCAACGTGAAGGTACCGGTGGTTACAGCGGTTGTTGTCGAGCGCTGTGCGCCCCCATTTATTGATGCTTTGACGGTTACGGCTGTCGCCTGCGGCGTTGTACCCTCGTCGGTATAGACCGTGCCCGTGTAGTTAACCGTCGCAAATTTTCCCAGGATGACGCTACGATAATTTGGCATAGAGTTACCGGCACTAATACTATATGTAACATTGTGCGTGTGCGTGCTTGTACCAGATGTCGTATTCGTTAGACCGGCTGCTGCAACTTGCCTAGTGAGACTCGGTGCACTACTCGTAATGACCTGTGTGCCACCGTGGTTATGTGTTGTCACACCGCCTATTGGAGTCCCTGCTGTGTCATTTATCGTACCCTTTATCAGGTGCCCCGTTACGGCAGTCCCACCGAGTGTCGTTGTCTGGGTCCAGCCAGTCGGCATGGTTGCGCTATCGAACATGGCAATCATGCCATTTGGTATTGCATCTTGATCGACACCTAGCTTGGCAAACACGACTGATGCATACAGTGGGTTATTATTGTCTGTTGGCGTCGTGCCAGCTGCCAATGTATGCGTATGGCCGGTATTTGCAATCGTCGCACTTGTTCCAGTGACGATATTCACCGTGCCCGTATTAGTACCGGAAGTAACTAGTGCACGAGTATGGGTATGTGTCGATGCACCTCCAGTCACAGCATCATTCTCACCCCTAAGATAAACACCATTTCCAGCCGTACCTGTACTACCCGGGTCGTTTAACGCTGCATACGATGCCCAATTCGTCGGCAAACTGGCGGTAGATGCGACATCGAACATGGCAATTGCATTCTGCGGCAAACCTAGTGGATTGCTAGCTTTGATGAATTGCAGATCTTTGTATGGCGGCTTTATGTCGGTAGAACCAATCACTGGCGCAGGCCATGTGTGAGTATGGGCAGCCGTTGGTACCGCAGTACCACCACCGAGTGTATTGATATTTGCCGTGGCCGTACCAGCAGTTGCGGCAGTATTTGCATATGTGTGCGTGACACTTTCTGGCCCACCGCCCGTGCCAGCGTATGTGGTATTTATGTAGGGAAAGCGCTGATAAAAATCATCACCCGCTAAACACGAAACACATGTCCAGCCAGATGGAATTGCGCCATTGGCGGTATCCCACAGCACGATGACGTCATTAACTGCGTCCCCGGCCAGTTGCCATGCACGTGGTTCCTGGAATACTTTATTGCCGCTACTATCCGTCAGTGATGCCACGCCCAATTGGTAGAATGCGGGGCTGATTGCTGGTGGTTTGTAGGTGTATGTCAGCTGTACCGTGTCACCAGCATCCAGTAATAGGCCGTCCCAATGCAAAATTCTGGTCGAACCCTGCACGTCCACACGGTACCTACTATTTGGTACAGCAATTCGTTGTCCGTTCGATTTTACATCTGTTAATTTCGGATTTGTAATAGCAAAACTATCCGGCAATGGCTCGTCAAATGACCCACTAAATGATTTATTCGCCCGTACATTCAGTGTCACATTGTATGGAGATGAAGGATACAAACGCATGGCGGTATTTACCCGTTCGCTGACAAAATCGGCATGATTCACCACATCAAAACTACTATCCATCGATCGCATACCGCGGATAGTCGTGGTTGTCATACGCACATCATAACTACCTGTTTGATCAGGAGTGTAGTTTGCCATGTAGTCAGGACTATTCGTAACGTTTCCGTCCTTGCAGGTATCAGAAACGATGATTTGCTTGGCGGCAGTTGTGAGTGTCGTTACTCTGCCATCTGGCGCGGTGATTTCTAATTTGGTATTTGCACTACAGAGCGTAATACCGTTGTCGTCCAGCACCGCCATGCCAATGCCGACGTTTTCGTGTGGTTGATACGACGATTTGGCCATGTTGAGCGCCAAGACTCCCCAGGTGAAATCTTGCGTAACTATTTTGGTTGTTTTGCCCTGGGACATAGTAACAATAATTTTGTAGCGGCCAGGTTCTGGCTGAGCCGTCGGAACCAAAGCAACACTAAAATCATCAGATCCGTCGTTATGCTGCGAAACGACCGGCTGGACATTTGCGCTGCGTCCATCCAATGTCGTAACCGTCGTCGCAATCTTACCCTTGAACCCCTGGCTGTTGATGACAAAGGTTGGTTGCTGGGTGATAGCGTAGTTGACGCTGACGTCGCCGCTACTGGGGTTAAAAACATTGTAATCGGAATGGATCGAAGGTTGAGAAGCGATAAGGCTGAGCGTAAACAACACAAAAAAACTGAGGATTACCCCTATAAATTCGCCATGAATATACATCCCACGACGATATACGGTTCTGGTTGCGGCCTGATGCAGCCGCTTAGTTCTGGACATACAGCCCTATACCCTTTTTATCTCCCCGTTAATGCCTGCCTTAATTCTACCTTTTTCCAGAGGTAGACACAAGCAGAATAATAGGAGGAGAGGCTCGCCCTTCCGAGTCTTTTTCGAAGTGAATTCGACACAGATTCTCCATCGCCTAAAGGCCGAATTAATCCGGCTTGCCTACGGCGCGACAACAAAAAAGAAGACCAGGCTCGAGCCTGGTCTTCTCATCTGTAATGGATACCTATGCGGGCAAAAGGCCTTCGATTGTGTTGCCGTAAGGCTGCACAGGACGCATCTGGAATGGGATCGTTTGCTGCGGAGCGTTCGGGCTGCGAAGCGGCGGCGTTTGGGTTTGCTGAGGCTTCAGTGTCTCCGTTATTGGGCGTGAATAGGCTGGTTGTTTGACGATAGGCTGTGGCTGTGCGATTGGCTGCGGACGCGACGGGCTGAATGATGCCGCAAAGCGTGGCGCTTGAACCGGGACTTGCTGGGCTGGGGTCGGTGTGACGGCAGCTGGTGCTAGGATGACCGGTCGTTGCACGACTGATGCCGGAGCAGCCTGGACAATCGTCTGCGTCATAGGCTGCGGTCGGGGTACTGGCGTCGGCTGTTGCATCGCAACTGGTACAGGCGTCGCATGGTGGACTGGCTGCTGGCGAATAACGGGTGCGGCAGCTGGAATTGGTGCATGGAAGATCGGCCGAGACTCATCAATCACCTCGAGTGATGATGGCAATGGTGCTCGCGACGGCTGATCATCGTACGCATACTCGTCCTTGTCTTGCAGCATCGCGTCGAACATTTCATCTGGGAATGGTTCGAGTGCTTGCGTTTCAGGGATGGTTTTTTGCGACTCGGAGACAAATTTGAAAGTTGCTGGCTCGGTGGCAAGCTGCCCTACAGGTTGCTCATACACTTCTTCCTGCGGCTGTTCAACTATCGTCTCGACTGCCTTGCTGTGCTGCTGGATAGGTTGCTGCGCGATAGCTTTGCCTGGGTGTTTGTGTGCCCAGAACATTGCGATTTCGAACATGACAATCGTTGGTACAGCAATCAGCAACATGCCTACGATTCCCCTGTTAAACGATATAAACGACGACGCCAACCAGGATGTAATAAGCGTTACTGGTAGTACAATTCGCTGTAACCAAGCCTTACGTTTTTTGCTAAATGCCTGGACGCTATTGCTAAATACGATCAGCAACGGCAGCTGGAACAAAATGGTGATTGCTATCAGATTGGGAACGGCAAAATTCAGGAATGATTGGGTGCTGACATGGTTGACCGCCGCGTCCTGGCCATGATGAATCATAACGCCGAGCGCCAGCGGAATCGTGACCATAAAGGCAAGTGAAATAGCGGCGGCAACAAGTACGGCGGAGCTCATAAGTAACCTGACCGCGTACGACGTGCCCCGATTGAGTACCGGTTCTACGAACCTATATGCGTGGTAAATGGCGAGCGGCAAACCAGCGACGATACCTGCATACAAACTAATTTGTAATGTTGATTGCAGATCATCCGATGGGGCGAGGTTAATGAGATTCAAATCCGTCAGCTGCATGGTGAATAGCCCCTGAATAATGTCCTTGAATTCAAATCCTATGACTGAGGCCACGATGAACGAACCGACGAACCATAGCAAACGCCCACGAAATGCACGTAGGTGTTCCCTAAACGTTTGTTTACCCGGTTCGTTATTTGTTGTTGTTTGGGTCGATGTTGATTGTTGTTTTTTGTTTTTTATTCCCATTGCCTTACCTAAAGTCCCTGGTGTTACCGATGGTAGATTATGGTTGTGTACAAGTTAGGTGTGGTGGGATCCTCACTTTGATACGTTATAGTTTATACTGGTTGTGCTTAAAAGACAAGCTTATTGTGAAATTGGTGGTCGAGACTGTTTACTTCCGCCTATGTATAAAACTATGATTTTAAGATGATTTTGGTTCTGCGTTGCCTCCGTATGCCGTTCCGCCGTAGCCTTTTTCAACTACCGTGACGGTATGGGTCGATTTTTGTTTTTCTGGTTGCAGCAATCTCAGTGCGGCTCCTGCCCCGCTGAGTGCGACAACACCGATAGCAACATGCCTCAAAAAGCCCTTGCGGTCCATTGGTTTGTTCAAGATTGCGGTGACTTCTTGTTTGATTTGCATTGCTGATTTCTTTTTTTTGTTTTTGCGTGGTGTTAACTAGAGTAAACCATGCTTATGCTTGGGCTGTCAATAGACCATCGGCAGATTCGTCACTATTTTGTCCTGGGGTATCCTGCGGCCCCTGTCGTCTAGGCACATGAACATTTGTTTTATAGCGATCGGATACGCGGAAATCCATGGCTCGTCCGCGAGGTAATTCTGGCGCGGGAACCTGTTGCTGTACGGGAACTGGCTGCGGCTCGGGTGCGTAGTAAGCCTGCGATACAGGCTGTTGCTGAACATACACCTGTTGCGGAGCGGCGTACTGCTGTTGGACATAGACTTGTTGCACCTGACCGTTACTATCCTGGACATAGATGGGCTGCGGGGCATATTGAACAGGCACCACTTCAACCGGCTGAGGGGCCTGTTGGACTGGTACTTGTTCAACTTCTTGAACCGGAATTGATGCAACGGGCACCTGCTCCACCGGAATTGGAACCTGCTCAAGAACTGGCTGAATGTCAACTTGCTCGGGTTTCTGGCCATTACTCTCGGCGATTTCCTCGACGATGTCAGTCAGCGGCTTGGCCTCACTCAGTGCCTCAGCTTCGGGATTTTTGGGTACCCTTTTCTTGGATGATTTTATAACATTGGGCTTTTTGCGAAAGTATTTGCGACGAATATACACCGCCAAGACACCTGATTCATAGGCGGCAAGCATTGGGAACAACACAATCGAATAGTTCATGAGGTCGGGCGACGGCGTGATAAATCCCGCCATGACGGTGGTCGCGACGATACCGTAGCGCTGTGATTTGAGCAGCGCCCCAGGTGGAATCGGTCGAATGTGATCATAGAGGAATATCAGTAGCGGCAGCTGGAAGAGTGCTGCCAGTCCTACCATATACGTCGTCACAAAGGTCAAATATGAATCAGCGGTCAGGCTTGCGACAATTGCGCTACCGGCAACGCCGTCCAAAAATCCAAGAGCACCTGGAATTGCCAGGAAATACGCAAGCGAAGCCCCAGCTGAAGCTAGTACAACGGAAGTGCTGATATAGATGGTGATAAATTTACGAGAAGGTTCCTGTAGCATTGGTTGCAGAAACTTATAAATCTGGTACGTTATCACCGGAATCGTCAGGAGAATCCCGAAGTATAAACTGAGGGTAAAAATAAAGCTAAAACCACCGCCAGGTGTCAGGTAAATCAGGCGGCCCCCCTTGAGCGGTGCCATGACTACCTCTATCAATTGGTCTTTAAGTTCCAGACCAATTGCAGTTGTAAACACAAGGGTCAGTACAACCCAAAATAGACGTTTTCGAAGCTCATATAGATGCTCCAGAAACGTCAGCTTTTGGGAGTCGCGACTTGGTTTATTCGGCCTTGCTTGACTCGGTTGATTCGCTCTTCGAACCATTTGCACCCTTTCGCAGTTCAGTCATTGATTCACCAACGCTGCGAGCGAGTTCAGGTAGCTTCTTGCCTCCGAAAAGGAGCAAAACTACCAACAAGATGATGATGAGTTCTGGTGTACCTAAATGTGGCATAATACCTCTTTTTTTGTTGTGTTAAGTTGTTTGCTCTTACATCATATACTGATTATGCTAGTATTGCAACTATTATAATACAAATTCACAACAAGCCGTATCTGGCCTTTACTGACGAGTGACCTTGACCATGGCGTGACGGATAGGATGACCGTTCAGGGTATAGCCTGCCTGCAACTCCTCGGCGATAACCTCATGCTCACCCTCTGTATCCTCGTCGAACTGAATCGCTTCGTGCAGCTCTGGATTAAACGCTGTGCCCGGGCTGGCTTCGATACGTTTGAGGTTCAAACTGTCGAGTGATTTGTCCAGGTTTTTAACCAGGCCAACAACACTCTGTGCCCAGGCATTGTCCGTCAGATCATCTGGCATATGCGTGATTGCGCGCTCGATGTTGTCAACGACAGGTAATAATTTCAAAATGGCACTGGCCTGTCCAGCCTCGCGAGCCTGTTGTTTTTCGGTATCGACACGCTTTCGATAATTCTCGAAATCAGCGCGCGTACGCTGCAAATCCATGGTCAGTTCTGTCAGTTTGATACCCATCTCGTCTTGCTGCTGTTCGTCCTGCAAGAGCTTGTCCTCTTCGGGAATATCGTCGGTATTATCTTGGGGTTTAGGATGTTTTGTCATGCTTTATTTCCTTGCTATGAAATGCTTCGATGTTATGAATGGCATGGGCACTGTAATAGGCTATAGTCGTCCCGATTACCATGATTGCGATGGCCGCCAGACCAATCAGCCACGTTGGCCAACCGATCATCAGATGTCCCAACCACTCTGCCATTATTTTTTGACCTCGCTATTTGTCCAGTACTGTCTATAAACAACAGCACCAAAGAGTATAAGGAAGTAAATCGCGAAATACTCAGATGGGATACGCAGCAAACGAATGATGAAAAAGATTGGCAAGTTGATGATAAGTATCGCAATATACGGATTGATTTTGATTTTCACTACAGCACTTCCTCTAGCATGGCGCCGGCGTGGCGAACCAATCGCATAACTTTGGCATAACTTTGGCGAGTTGGGCCTAGGACACCAATGTAGCTATTGTCGCTATATGGTGAGCGGAAACGGCTGATGATTAGCGAGGCACCGCTGGTTTTGCCGATCGGGTTTTCACTACCAATATAGACATTGAGCGGCTCGTTTGGCGCGGCTTCGCGTAGCCATGGTTCTAGGTTATCTAGCAGTCTAGCGACGGCTTGCACATGGTCGCCACCAATAAAATCTGGCTGACTAAACAGGTTACCCATACCGTTGAGGTATAGTTCGTCACCAATCGTGGCTAGGCCCAGGTTCTGCGTCAAATCAACCAAGCTATCAACGGCACTCCGAATCGCCCTGTCCGCACGGTTACCGTGGTTATTCACACGGGCTTCAATCGCTCTCGCACTGCGATCGAGTTGTGGCGTGGTATTTGCCTGTAGTTCGTTGATGGTATTGACGTAAAACCTATAACCTTGGTCAGTCGGGATACGGCCAGCACTGGTGTGTGGCTGAGTGATGAGGTTTAGTTCCTCGAGTTTGGCCATTTCCGAACGGATGGTCGCGCTGGATACATTAAAAAGTTTGGCAAGCGTTACGCTACCGACCGGCGAAGCCACCTCGGCGTACTGTTCGATGATTGTTGCCAGTATCTGCATTTGACGCTCTGTCATGCCCTCATTATAGCTCGCTTTTAGCACTCGTGCAACTAGAGTGCCAAGCATACCGTCACAAGTAATGCTCGACGGTGTAGGGTATAATGGTGGTATGGGAATGTTCGACGAA
>JAQGGV010000064.1 GCA_028289185.1 Candidatus Saccharimonadota bacterium | reverse complement strand
AATTCGTCGTTCATGGCGCCCTTGCTGTGTGTCAGTACGCCGATGGGCTTGTTGACGACAATGACGTTTTCGTCCTGATAAACGATTGGTAAGGTCTGTTTCTCGTGCGTTGGTGCATCTGGGATGTTCACTGTCACTTCATCGTCCTCACTCAGGACCTTTTTGGTACTGGTTTCGACAGCGCCGTTAACAGATACATATCCGGCCACGATGTATTTAGCCCAGGTCGAGCGAGAGTGCTCGGGCCAGTATTGGGCGGCGTAGGCGTCAAGTCGCATAATTAAGCCTTCTGTCGCAGACCGACGGCTTGTTGGACGCGCAGGAGCGTCGCGTTGGCTTGTTCGTTGGCGCGTACTTCCGAACGTTCAAACGCAGCCTTGATAGCGTCGTCGTTTACATCCGCTAGTTTTGCTTGGAATGCTGTCAAAAACTCAGCAACTTCATCAGCAACGATACGTTTGAAATCTCCATAGCTTGACTGGCCTTTGTAGGCGGTCTCGACATCCTCGATAGGATGTCCGCGTAACAGGGATAGAATTTGTAGTAGGTTGCTAATACCGGGTTGTTCGATGGTATTGTAGTTCACGCTCGCACGGTCGTCGGTTGTGGCGGACATGACTTTCTTGGCTGCTGCGCCTGGTTCATCGGTCAGGAATATAACTCCCTTGTCACTATCGGCAGATTTGCTCATCTTCTTGCTCGGATCAGCCAGGTCCATGATGCGCAGACCTTGGCCCTTGCCAAAGAATTCGTGCTGCTTACTCACTTCGTATGGCACTTCAAATAAGTCATTGAATTTGTTGTTCATACGACCTGCAATGTCACGAGTAAATTCGAGGTGCTGGGATTGGTCGTCGCCAACCGGGACATACTTAGCACCGTAGAGGAGGATGTCTGACGCCATAAGAACCGGATAATTAAACAACCCGACTTTCACATCTTCTGCGCCTTGTGACTTATCTTTGAATTGAGTCATGCGGCTCAGTTCACCAAAGCCAGTGAAACAATCCAGAATCCATGTTAGCTCGCTATGTGCAGGCACATAACTCTGCCGATACAGCAAAATGTCATCGTTATCGAGTGGCAAACCAGAAGCGGCAAAAAGCCGTGCATTACTCCAGACTTGCCTCTGTAAATCGTCGTGATCGATCGGCGTTGTAAAACTATGCAAATCGGGGATAAACATATTGATTTGGTATTCATCTACATGCGATTTCGCCATTTCAATCGTTGGCAGCATGGCACCAAAATAATTACCTATATGCAGGTCATTATTCGCCCGTAGGCCGGTCAAGATAACAGGTTTTGTCATAACTACCCTTATTATACCCTACTCGCTCAGATACGGACTGCTAGTTGCCATAGAGGTCACGACTATTGATTATTTATACCAGTTATGCTATAATAGGTACGTTCGTCAATTCGACGGACGCTCACGAACATCCGCTACGTCCCGAAAGGACAGCTATGACCACCATGATCGACAATCTGACGGTCGACCGCGCTCTCAGCTCTGTGCTGGAAGTTACGCCGCTCGCCGGACATGTCATCAAGGCAATGCACTTCAGGTACACGCCGTACTTCGAGGTGATGGAACAGGCCAACGGCATTGCGCTGACCAACCTGTTCTACAACAGGATGCACACGCCGCTCGATGCCAACAACTGCAACTGCAGCAACCGTACTCGTGCCACCAACATGAACTGGCACCGGCCGTACTACAGGCTGATGCACCAGGCCATCCCGGTCTGTAACCGCATGGTCTGGGACCAGTTGGTCAACAGTGGCTTCCGCGACCCCCTCGTCCGCCACGCCCAGAATGGCATGGAGGACATGGACGAGTCAGGCGTGTGGAACGCCCACCGACGGGTGCTCAGCTTCGCCAGTCGGAGTGCCGAGCACTGGTTCGCCAGTCCCGACCAGGATGGCTACGTCGTCCACCCGGGCGAAAAGTAGTTCGTGAGTGACCCGGCCCAATTGACCCTGACGGGTTATGCGGGCCGGGACACCGCCTCTCTCTTTAAACACTTAAAGACGGAGGCGGTGTTTATTTTGTGGCAATTTCGTCGAGTTGCGTGTGGATCACTTTTACAACTGATTTTACATACCTACCCTTTACCTCGTGTCCAGCGATGATGGCTTTGACGGTAACTAACGGATTCAATTTCTGTAGTCTATTGAGGTTTTTGGCTATGACAACCGGGTCGAGGGTACCGCGAATGATGGTCGTCAGCACTTTTAGGTTATATGCATCATGCAGTGATGTTTGATTGATAATCATGGCACTCAGTGCAGCCATATAGCTATCAACGTTATCGGTCGTGACGTTAAACGTTTTGTTGATCAGTCGGTACCTCATGGCAAAGGCTGCAAGGCGCAGAAACCTATCTGGGTGATCGGCGGCGGCACTGTACATTTGGCGCAGCAAGTCGTCGCCCCTCGGTAATCGAACCTTTTGATCATCATACAGAGGTGGACTACACAAAATGAGCCGATTAATCAGTAACGGATAGCGTTTCGCCATCTCAATCGCGACCAACGACCCCAGTGAATGGCCAATAACCACGACTGGTGTCGTAATTCGGAGGCGTAACAGCGTGGCTAGAACCGATCGGGCCTGGGTTTTGGCATCATATAATGCCCATTTCGGGCTCGGTGAATCACCAAAACCGAGTAAATCGACCGTAATGATGCGGACATTCGGTGGCATTTGCTTGATAACGTCGCTCCAGGCGTCGCCTGTGTTGCCTAGACCATGAATGAACAACAGTGTTGCCTGTGGCCGTTTCGGGCGCTTTAGGTGGCGTACAGTGAGCGCGTATGGCACATGAAACCAGCGGTGAATGAGTGTATCAATCATGTCTCTATCATAGCAATACAAAAAAACCTCCGCAAAGAGGTTTTTTTGTAACGATGCGTGGCATCGGCTTTAGGGGGTGGAGTGAATTTTTGAATTCACTTCGAAAATGAAACGGAGGGGCAAGCCCCTCCTGAATCATTACTAACGTTTGCTGTACTGTTCGCGCTTACGAGCAGATCGCAGACCGTAGTGCTTGCGTTCTTTTTCGCGAGGGTCGCGACGTAGGAATTCAGCTTTTTTGAGCGTGCCACGGAGGTCAGGTGCCTCAACGGTCAGCGCTTTTGAAATAGCTAGCTTCATTGCATCAACTTGGCCAGCTGTACCGCCGCCAGAAACGAGGATAGTAATATCGTACTCTTTCTGCTTGCCAACAAGGGCAAGTGGGTCGGTTAGCTCTGCGAGCATTGTCTTGTTTTCGTCCAAGTACTCGTTAGCAGGCTTGCTGTTGATGATGATAGAGCCCTTACCAGCGTATAGGCGTGCGCGAGCAGTTGCGCTTTTGCGACGTCCCAGACCGTAAAAGTATTTCTTTTCAGCCATTACTTCATCTCCCCTTTGATCTCTACTTTTTCAGGTGTCTGAGCATTGTGATTGTGCTCTGGACCGGCGTAGATTTTAAGTCGTTTCATACGCTCTGGTGACAGCTTGTTTTTAGGAAGCATGCCCTTTACGGCGTTTTCGATGATTCGTTCTGGGTACTTCTCGCGAAGTTCCTTGAGTGATTCATCCTTGATGCCACCTGGAAAACCAGAGTGACGGTAGTAAATCTTGCCAGTTTCTTTGTCGCCGGTGACGACTGCATCCTTGGCGTTGATAACGACGACATAATCGCCACCGTCAACGTGAGGGGTGTAGGTCGGCTTGTATTTACCGATGAGGTACTTTGCGATCTCTGTAGAGACACGGCCAACTGGTGCAGTTGATGCGTCAATCAGAATCCAACGCCTAGTGACGTCAGCGCCCTTCTGTGAGAAGGTTTTGGTCATTTTTAGTGAGCTCATGCCTTTGCCTCCGCCAGTTGTTTAGCCTTGGGTGCAGCAGCCTTCTTTACAGGTGCTGTTGCAGGCTTTTCAACTGCCTTTAGTTCGTCAACAAAGCCGATGGTTGCCATCTGAGCACCGTCGCCGATACGCAGACGAGTTCGCTTTACACGGACGTGACCACTTGTGCGGCCAGTCAGTTGTGGTGCGATTTCGTCAACCAGTTTGAAAGCGGCTGCTTGCGTGCTGAGGCCAGCGATAACGCGGCGTCGGTTTGCAAGGTCACCCTTTTTAGCTTTGGTGATGAGTTTTTCAATGTAACGTGTCAGTTCCTTCGCTTTTGGAAGCGTGGTTTCAATCTGAC
>JAQGGV010000013.1 GCA_028289185.1 Candidatus Saccharimonadota bacterium | reverse complement strand
CGACACGCTGCGCCGCATCGAGTTGCTTCGTGAGCTTCGCTCGGGCGAGTATGACGTGCTGGTCGGTATCAACCTGCTGCGCGAGGGTCTGGACCTGCCAGAAGTCAGTATGGTGGCGATTATGGATGCTGACAAAGAGGGCTTTTTGCGGAGTGAAAGTGCGCTGATTCAGACTATCGGTCGTGCCGCGCGCCATGTCGAGGGCACGGTCTATATGTATGCCGACAAAGTCACGCGTTCGATGCAGGCGGCAATTGATGAAACCGATCGTCGTCGGACTATCCAGGAAACCTACAATACCGAACATAACATCACGCCGACGTCGATTGACAAGGAAATTAGTGAAGGCCTGCGCGCGATTATTCCGAAAAAGGCTGACGACAAGCCAAAACTCGACTTCAAAAAGATTCCAAAAGATGAATATGCCAGTTTGGTAAAAGATCTGAGCGGACAGATGGAGCTTGCCAGCGCCAACTTGGAATTTGAAAAGGCCGCTGAACTTCGCGACTTGATTGCCGAAATTCGCAGCAAAATGTAGCGACGAATCATCTATCCTCGGTCAGCCTCTTGTGATAAACTAACCATAAGCATGGATGAGTCTGCCCAAAACCCGTATATTCCTAGGGAGTCCGAGGATGTACGCAAAAAAGTCTATGAACGCCAATCGCCCCTAGGGAGGGTAGTGAAATGGGCGCTCATTGTAACTGCTGTTGTGGCAGTTCTGGTGGGTGGCGCTCTGTTTTTTGTCGTTCCACGCACAACAGTGGTTGATTCAGATTCACGCCAAAAACTAGCCGATGCGCTGCAACCGCCATACCAGACCCTTAAACGTGTTGATGTATCGTCACAACTTGGTTTTCACCTCAATTACGATAACCACGTCTATAGCAGTTATGCTGAGGTCGGTGCGGATAACACCGCTGGTACAGATGCCGATACGGCCGCATCCGCCGGCCAAACGTACGAAAACAACGATCTGCGTGTACAGCGTGCCTATAACTATGTCCGTATACGACCAGCCGAATGTGTCGACACGTCGCGTTCACTGAAACCGATCCCACCGCAGCTAGAGGTATTCGCAACAATGAGTAGTAAAACTCTCGCCACCGCCGCTGCCATACCCGAAAACGCCAGTCTGTCCAAACTCAGCCTGTTCGTCAAACTCGATACCGACGCCAGAGAGGCCAGAAAAATCGCCGATGATAAAACAGTTGTCACGATTGATGCAACCAAGCCAATCACGACAACGGTAGCAGGCGTCGAGTACCAAAAAGTCCGTTTTACGACAACGAATAATAATTATCGTATTTCCGACGTCAAATATGACGACTGTTTCTATACTATTCAAAACGATCAACCCTATTCAGTCTGTGTGAGCGGTGTTCGACCAACCAATATCAGCGCTGCCAGCTTGGTCGAAAATGTCTTCAACTCCTTGACGTTCGAGCAACCGCAGGCCGCGACAGATGTCACGACAGTCGCACCAACAACTGCAAAGACCCAGAGTGCAACGCTCAAAAATACGTCATATCGCTATCCACTGGCAATCCTTACGCAGGCGTCTACCGATGGTGCGACGACTCTCGATACAACATCAGGTTCAAGTAATGGCGGCAGTGGCGAATCGCCTTTGCTGACGGCGCCGGCGGAATACTATAATGATGCCAGCAGTCTGACATCGATTGCCACGACGCAACCGAGCGTCGCACGTATCGGGACACTCTACTGTGCCAATTTGTCCCTGAAATACGTGACTGGCGATACCGCAGCAACAATCACCGATGCCTGCGTCGGGAGTGTGTCGAGCGGCGTGTTTATATCAAAGGACGGTTATATCGCGACCACTGGCCACGCTATCCGTAACCAGAAAAAGGCGGCAATTGGTGGCTACATCAACTTTGCGCCTGATCAAAACTCGATGATGGACCGTCTGCAGGGTATCCTGGACTATCTATTAAAATCAAAAATCATCCTACAATCAGATGCGGACTATCTGAAAACGGGCGCATCAACTGGCGATCAAGAGGCGCTAGCCAAAATCGAAAATATTGGCTCTGTCATCCCCGACGATTTCATACTGCCGAGCAACGAAGATTACCAGTATGCGATTGAACCAACCGACAAGCCGATCGTCGTCAATACTAGCGATGCTAACAAGCCCGCTTTTGCATACTCCGACACAGTGCTACAGGCCAAATATGTAGCCAGCAACTACGATGCAACCAAATCGATTCAGGAAGTCTTTGGGAGCGACACACCATCGGTAGACGTTGGCTTACTCAAAGTTAGCGGCAGTTTCCCCGATGTGCAAATCGCGTCCAAGCAAACGGTCAAAACAAACGACACACTTAACATCTTGGGCTATCCGGCCTACGCCGACAGTTCACTGGCGATCGACAAAATTCGAAATCAACCAATCGCAACCACGACAAAAGTTAACCAAGTCTACAAAAAGGACACCGGTCAACTTATTCAAATTAACAATCCAGTATTACCGGGTAACGACGGTGCGCCAGTCGTCGATAGTACAGGGCAGTTGATCGGGCTTGCGGTCTATGGGCTATCGTATTGCCCTGACCAGCAATGTTTTGCAAGTGGCACAGTTCGACCGACAACGGAGCTGCTGAAACTACTTGATGACAATAACGTCAATCTGCAAACGGGTAGTGAGGCAACGGTTTCTTGGACAAAGGGTGTCAACGAATACTTCCGAGCTAACTATAGTGCAGCCGCAAACGCCTTCGCCACCGCCGCGTCACTGTACCCATTCAATGTATGGGGTCAGCCAGTGCAGAAACTTGCTGCGTCGCTTGAGGGTTCATCAAAGGATACATCGCTGATGAATGATCTGCAGGCCATTATGATTGCGGTGCTTATTATTTCGACCATTGCAACGGTACTGCTGGGCGTTGCATTCTTTATCCATCGTAAGCGCATCAACCAGCTGCAAGTTGGCCACTATGGGGCCGCACAGGCGGGTCCGAGTATCCCATTGACACCTATTGCACCGGTTTCTATAGCACCAATGCCTGCGGCACTCGACCCACTGCCGCCCGTACCAACACAAGAGATAGCGCCAGCTCCATTGGCATCCTCGGAATCGCCATCATTACCGATCCGTGAGCAACCACCGACACTGCCTGGTGCAATACAGCCACAACAGATACAGAAACCATCGCCTAGAATTGAAGTCAAAGACGCGACCGACGATCACAAACCGACCAAGCCAGGCGACACCTTCTACTTATAGTTAACGGCGAGCAGTTGCGACGCGACGCTTTGATGATTTTTTCGGTGTGGCAAATACCCAAAACCTTAGGCCGATGAATGTCCACGATATTGATAGTCCGGCCGATATAAACTGCCCAATGTAGGTTGAAATACCAAGGACGTTGTACAACTGCCAAGTGATATTGAATGTCAGCAGCGCACTCAAGCTCATAAATATGACAAATTTCCAGACTTCGGCTGATGTTTTGCGTTTGCCCTTGCTACTACTAAAAACCCATTGGTCATCAACGATAAAAAACAGCGCATTCGCTAGGACCGTCGCAACCAGAAGCGCTTGGTATTTATCAACACTCAGACCCTTGTCTAGGACAAAGTTAATACCATACGTTCCCCAGAAGGGTATATTGCCGGCGACTTGAAGCTTTATAAACTCCCAGCCAAGCTGGATTGCTGCTCTGTTTTTGGGCTTTTTTTGTTTTGACATGTTTCTGCTTACGATTATAACAGATGGCCGAGCCACAACACTTTTACTTGAACCGTTAATAATCTTGCTGGCGTTTCGAGAGATTCCTAAGGCTTGATCGAGATTCTTCAGGGCGGCACGATGGTTCACGTAAAAGTGTGGTGGTTCAGTATGACCCTCCTGTATAATGGTCTATATGAGTGAAATGATACAAGTTCGTAACTTGAAAAAACGTTACGGTGACAAACAAGCTGTCGATGGTGTCAGCTTCGACGTAAAAAAGGGTGAAATTTTTGGCATACTAGGGCCAAACGGTGCCGGCAAAACAACGACGCTCGAAATGATGGAGACACTGCGCGAAATCGACAGTGGAACGGTCATCATTAACGGCATTGATGTCGCCAAAAACCCACACAAGATTAAATTTCTGATTGGCGTTCAGCCACAGACTCCCGCCTTCCAGGACAAAACGCGAGTTATCGAGGTCGTTGAACTTTTTGCCGCAGCATATGGCGAGAAAGTCGATGCCATGCAATTCCTGCGCGACGTTGATCTAGAGGACAAGGCCAAAAACTATGTCGAAGACCTCTCGGGTGGTCAGAAACAGCGCCTGAGTATCACGACAGCGCTGGTCCATGGTCCAAAAGTATTCTTTCTAGACGAGCCAACAACGGGTCTGGACCCACAAGCTCGTCGTAACCTATGGGAACTAATCGAAAAAGTTCGTGATCGAGGTATTAGTGTCATTATGACGACACACTACATGGACGAAGCGGAGGTGCTGTGTGACCGTATCGCCGTTATGGACAGCGGCAAGATTGTTGCTATCGATACACCCAAAAACTTGATCAAGGCGCTGCTGAAGCGTGGTTTTTCGAAAAAGCAGCACGTTGAGCAAGCAAACCTGGAGGATGTGTTTATTGATTTGACCGGAAAGGGACTGCGCGATGAATAAGCAACTGTATACCGTCGGGACATTTGTTCGCATCAACACAAAACGTTTTTTCCGTGACAAGTTAGCACTGTTTTTCAGTATTGGTTTCCCGGTTATCTTTCTGTTTGTATTTGGCAGCCTTAATAGCGGTAGTAGCAACGTGTCATTCCGGGTAGCATTGCTCAATAATTCATCGTCGGCATTTGCCAAAAACTTTGTCGATACAACCAAAAAGAGTAATATCTTCAAGATTAACGACAATGCATCGACGCAGGACCAAGCGAATGATTTGATGAGTAAATCGCAGATTGATGCGACGATTGTGCTGCCAAAAGACTTCGGTACCATCAAGCCAGGTGACAAAGTTCCGACTGGTCAGGCGCAGATTATCTATACGCAGAACAATGCCCAGTCGGGTGCAGCGCTGCAATCGGTGCTCGAAACAGAGTTCAAGTCGATCAACCAAAAGTTAATTCCGACCGAGACGCCGTTTACGGTAACCAGCCAGCAGTTGAACACTAAGAGTCTGTCGTCGTTTGACTATACCTTTGCTGGTCTGCTGGGCTTCTCGATCATCGGTATGGGTATCTTTGGACCGGTTAACGTCTTCCCAGAGCTCAAGAAAATGGGCATCCTGCGCCGTTTGAGTACGACGCCGCTGAAGGTTTGGCAGTACTTCCTGTCGACAATGATTGGGCAGGCTATTATCGGCCTCATTGCACTGTCAGTGATGTTTGCAATCGCGATTCTGGTCTTTAATCTCAAGATTGTCGGCAATCCGATAGAACTGGCATTGTTTTTGGTACTTGGTATCATTACGATTTTGGGTATTGGTCTGGCACTTGGTGGCTGGGCCAAGAACGAGCGTCAAGCCGCGCCTCTCAGCAATATTATCGTCTTTCCAATGATGTTTCTGTCGGGCACATTTTTCCCGCGCTTCCTGATGCCGGAATGGCTACAGAATGTATCGGGGCTGCTGCCTCTGACGCCCATTATTGATGGCATCCGTATGATTGCGACCGAAGGCAAGCATTTGTGGGAAATTGGACCACAACTTGGTCTGATTGGCATCTGGATCATCATAATCTACGTAATTGCCTTTCGCGTCTTCCGTTGGGAGTAGCATAGAGGTATAATGGCTGACATGACCACCGCAATCACTCGTGATGATGTGTTACATTTGGCACAATTATCCAACCTAGAACTTAGCGATGACGAAATTACCTCCTTGCAGGCTGACCTTGGTAATATCCTAGGTTACGTCGAGCAACTGAGTGAGTTGGATACGTCAGGTGTCGAACCGACCTATCAGGTAACCGATCTGGAAAACGTCATGCGAGAAGATGTGGTGAAAAAGCACGCAGCTGGCCGCGCGGAACTGCTTGCACTTGCTCCTGATCAGGAAAAAAATCAAATCAAAGTACCGAAGGTGTTATAAATGGCAACAATTTCCGACTACATCGGCAAATCTGCCACCGATAACGTAAACAAAGCAATTGATGCGGCAGAGAAGTCATATGAATATCATGCCGGGCTATCGCTGACACGTGAGCGAGCGTTGGAGCGTGCCGCCAAAGTTGATAGCGGTGAAATCACGGGACGTCTGGCCGGTGTACCGTTTGTGGCCAAAGACAATTTCCTGGCTTTTGGAGCACCAACGACAGCTGCCAGCAAGTTTCTGGAGCATTTCAACGCGCCATTGCAGGCAACCGCCATCGAGAAGCTTGAGGCCGAGGGCGCGATCTGTATTGGCAAAACCAACCTCGACGCTTTTGCCCACGGTGGTAGTACCGAAAACTCTGCCTTTGGTCCGACACTTAACGCAGCCGACAAAACTCGTGTTGCCGGCGGCTCGTCAGGTGGCTCAGCCGTTGCGACCGCGCTTGGCGCCGTACCGTTTGCCATAGGTACCGATACTGGTGGTTCCATTCGCCAGCCCGCCAGCTTTAATGGCGTCGTTGGTGTCAAGCCAACGTATGGCACTGTTAGTCGCTATGGTGTCGTGGCGATGGCAAGCAGCACCGACACGATTGGCTGTTTTGCCTCAAATGCTAGCGACGCCGAACTGGTCATGGATATCATGGCTGGCATCGACGAGAACGACGCCACAACGCTACCCGACTTTTTTGCCCCCACCGATGTCAAGGCGAGCCAAAAAATTGGCGTTATCAAAGAATTTATGACCACAGACGTCGATGCTGATGTCCGCGCGCGAACAAATGACTATATCGAGAAATTAAAGGCGGCCGGCCATACCATCGAGGAAGTCAGCCTGCCTATCCTCAAATACGCACTGGCAATGTACTACATCATCGTTCCGGCCGAAATCAGTAGTAACTTGGCCCGTTATGACGGTATCCGCTATGGTGCACGTGCAGAATCGGGCAGCCTGAGTGAACTGTATGGCAAGTCACGCGACCAGTGCTTTATGGCCGAGAACAAGCGTCGCATCATGATCGGTAGTTACGTACTTTCCAGCGGCTACTTTGATGCATTTTATCTGCAGGCGCAAAAGGCCCGCACTCTAATGATTAATGAATTCAACGAACTGTTTGAAACATATGACGTGCTTATCGGGCCTGTCAGCCCAACACCTGCCTTCAAACTGGGTGAGAACACCGCTGATCCGGTCAAAATGTACCTGGCCGACATCATGACAGTCCCAGCCAGCTTGGCAGGCCTACCAGCAATCAGTGTTCCCGGTGGGGCTACCAGCGATGGTCTGCCTGTGGGCGTTCAGTTAATCGGTCAGAGGCGCAGCGACGCACAGCTACTTGCGCTAGCTAAATCGCTAGAAGGGGCAAACTAATGGACGGAACGCTCATCATTCTGTTTGCTGCGGTCATTGTCATTGGTGCACTGCTGTTTGCACTTATCACTTTCGGTAAGCGCGGTGGTAGTTTGGACATTGAGCGCTATCGTGTACGTTGGCTTGCAATCGAGCAATCGCTTGAAAAGGGCAACGAAGCGAGCTATCACTTAGCTATTATGAATGCCGATAAACTTGTCGATAACGCGCTTCGCGAAACCGGCTACAAAGGACAAACGATGGGTGATCGTCTAAAGTCTGCTCGTGGCAAGTTAGCGCACCGTAACGATTTGTGGTCCGCCCACAAGCTGCGAAACAAGATTGCTCATGAACAAGACGTAAAAGTCGGCTATGACCAGGCGCGCCGGGCATTGGCGGGTTTCAAGGTAACGCTGAAAGATTTGGGAGCCATCTAATGACTAACTGGAAAATGACTATCGGCATCGAATGCCACGTACAGTTGGCGACGACAACGAAACTATTTAGTCCGGCCGACAACGATGCACGGGGCAAGGAACCAAACAGCGTTGTGCACCCGATTGATTACGGTCTGCCCGGTATGCTGCCAGTTCTAAACAAGGAAGCGGTAAATTTGGCGATAAAAGCCGGTAAAGCATTGAACGCCAAGATTGCTAACCTCAGCCGTTTTGACCGCAAACATTATTTCTACCCAGACTTGCCGAGCGGTTACCAGATTACACAGATGTATCATCCGACAATCCTCGCGGGGTTGGTCGAGACGCCACTGGAGGACGGATCATCGGTCAAGGTACGTATTCACCATGCGCACATCGAATCAGATGCTGGCAAACTGAGTCATTACGGTTCGTATAGCCTTGTCGACCTTAACCGTGCCGGCACGCCACTCATCGAAATTGTGTCCGAACCAGACATGCACTCACCGCAGGAAGCCAAAGCATTTGCTGCTGAGCTGCACAAACTCATGACCTATGCCGGTGTGACATATGGTGATTTGTTTAACGGCAACATGCGTTTTGACGTTAACCTGTCTGTTGCCGCAGATGATGCGACCGAGCTTGGTAAACGCGCCGAGGTCAAGAACTTAAACTCATTTAGAAGTGTCGAACGCGCCGCAGAGTACGAATTCCGTCGCCAAGTTGAGTTATTGGAAAAGGGCGAACGAGTTGTCCAGGAAACCCGTGGCTGGGACGACGCAACTGGACGGACCAGTAGCCAGCGTAGTAAAGAGGACGCTCAGGATTACCGCTATATGCCAGATGCTGACATCCCGCCAGTGACGCTGACGGATGAATATATTGCCGAAGTACAGGCTACTGTTCCTGAACTTCCACCATACTACCGCCAGAAATTTGCCCAGCTTGGATTGGATAAGTCAGTGGTTGGCTCTATTTTGCATCGTCAGAGCTATGCGGCACTCATCGCGACCATCCAGGACAACGCAGGTGACGACAAAGCTAAGCGCGTGGCCAATTGGTTTGCGAGTAGTATTTCCACCGACGAAGAAACGGCCGAAATCGCCAGTGTATTTACTCCAGAGGGCTTTATCGAACTAGCCGAAATGGTCGACAAAAACGAACTATCATCGACGGCTGCCAAAGAAGTCTTTAACGAATTACTATCCAGCGACAAAACTCCTCGTCAAATCGCCGAGGAAAAGAACTTGTTACAGATGAGTGATGAGGGTGCGATTGCAACTATCGTCGATACTGTCCTAGCCGATCCAGCAA
>JAQGGV010000007.1 GCA_028289185.1 Candidatus Saccharimonadota bacterium | reverse complement strand
AAGATGAGCTGAACGGCTAAAGCATATGGACTACACTGCCGTAGAAGACGAGGAGCGACGTAAGGCCATGGGTTCCATCGTTTACCCGACACCTCTGGAAAAACCTGCTGAAAGTGATGCAGATGGCGAAGACGAATAAGGAGCTGTTCGAGCAAGCACGTGACCTCTATACAACAGAGACGAACGAAACTGAACGCAGCCTCGCAACAAATCTGATGCTTGTTTCAACTGTTGCAATCACAATAACCCTAGTAGGTATCAGTAACGACCATATAATGCAGATTCTGTCACAGTCCTCACTACCACGGCTGGCGTTGATTATGGCGTTTGTCTTTGAAATCAAGTCTATAGCATGCGGCATCAGTCATTTCATACAATCCCAGCAGTTTTTCAATAAGATTATCTCTGTCAACCAGGAGGTTGTTCGACTTTACTCTGTAGGTGAAATTAACGACTCTAACGGTGCCGAGAAAACTATTAAGATGCAGCAGGACGCATTTGGTAAAGAAACAATGTCATCATTTGTGATGTTTCCGGGATTCCTGTACGGACAGATTGCATACCTTGGGGTGTCCTTCATCATTTTCGTGTTAGTCATAGGCTATATTTTGTTTCTCTAGCTCCAGCCTGGTCTCGCTCGCAGCTGAACACCCTGCCGTCGCAGTGCAGTCGTAATGGCGGTGTTGGAAACGCCGTATTTAGCACCAAGCCAGGCTAGTGACTTCCCTTTTCTATAGAGCGTGGCAGCTTCAGTAACTTGCTCTGTCGTCAGACCCTGGCGGCGGATGGTGACACCCTGCTCGCGAAGGACGCTGGCGACTCTTGTCTTGGAGATACCGTAGTGAGTACCGATCTGCTGAGTGGTCATGCCGAGCTGGTAACGGTCACGGATATCGATCAGATCAGCTAGACCGAGAAAGCTTTTCGAACGGGTTTTCGAACCATTTTGATACAATAGAGGTGGTCGAGGGGGAGATGCCTTGATACGTTCTCGCAGGTCATGCCACTTTTCTAAGGCGTAACCAAGGTTCGAGTAAGCTCCTATTGCCTCCACCACGATTGAAATTATTATGAAGAAAAAGGCCACGCGCCGCTCCTACCACGTCGTTATCGGCATTACATCAGTCGTTTCGGCGATTGTTATTGGTATCGGTGCCATCGAGCTATTTGCGTACCTGAATTACGGTCATCATATGCTGAGTCCTATCGTGACCACACAGACCACACAACCAACCCTTGCCCAGCCAGTACCCCTGTCCTTGGCGATTACATCCATTATCGAACCGACCGTGCCGACGGTGCCAACGGTGCCAGCTGCACCGATTGAATCACCTGACTATCACCTACCGCCTATTGCGAACGGCATGGTGCCAGTTATCACATCGCTGCCGACTAACCAGCCAGTGGTATTTCTGACGATTGATGATGGGGCGCACAAATCACCCGATGAACTACCAACCCTGCTGGACAACCATATCCAGGCAACGCTGTTCCTGGCCAGATTATTCATCAACGATAACCCTGGGTTCTTTACCGATTTCCAAAAAGCTGGCTATCAGATCGAGGATCACTCGCTGGATCACCTGGTTGATTTGCCAGACATTCGGTCATACGACGTCCAGCGGGCACAAATATGCGGCATGGCTGACTACGATCAGGCTCGCTACGGCAAGCGACCGGAATTCTTTCGCGCCCACCCGGTGGATCGTACAGCGACTCGATGCGCCGTGCAGCGGCTGACTGCGGCATGAAAGCCATCGTTACTTGGATTGCCAAGGCCAACGGCGGATCAATGCAATATCAAATCGGCGACCATTTGCGGCCTGGCGACATCGTATTGATGCACTTTCGACCTGAATTCCAAGATGATTTCCACGCATTTCTAGACGCCATGAACGCACAAAAGCTCCATACGGAGCTTCTGGAAAACTGGCTGCAATAGAGAGTTATTCGTCGTCATCGACAGCATGGGTACCATCACGAATAGCCTGCTCGCCGCGAGCGCGCCAATTCTGCGAAGCCTCGTGATTAAGTGCTGCTTGTTCAGCACTAATTGCAGGAAAATTCTGATGTTCCGGTGGTTTGCCGCCTGGGTAGCCGACACCAGCTTCATCACCATATTGTGGACCAGTTGCAGCCTTGGCAATCTTGCTGCGGGTACGAGATGATACCTTTTTCTTGGGCACACCCTCTTTGTCGGCCTCAATTTCTTCCCAGGTTTTGCCAGGTTTGATTGGTTCGGCCGTACCCTCCCAGAAATGCCCATCAGCGTATGAGCCAGCTTGATTCGAGAGGCGATCTTCGGCGTCGTCGTATGGTTGTTCTGGTGTTCGTGGGCCTTCCGGCGTTGTCATACTTATATTATAGCATAAGTGCTATAGTTTTACAATGGTAGTGTCGCCATTGCCATGTTTCAATATCTCTGTCTCTAGTTCTGAGTCGCTGACAAGCAGTTCGCGTGTTGTAACGGTGGCGTCGGGGTTTGTACGACGACTTTCAGCCGCAAACTGGTTGCTGATACGGATAATTTGGTCGTCCTCGATCAGTGTAAAGGGACTCATGATTGGGTTAAGATCAAGCTGCGCTAGACGACGAGCAACATACTCACCCATAGCAATAACCTTGCCGCCGCGTTCGGGGGTGGGTGCCGTTGATTGACGCTCTTCCATACCTTAATTATACCGCACCAAAAAACTCCGCGGGGCGATTTGCGTTTCCCCGCGGAGTAAAGTTGGCACCTGTTTGTTTGACTTGAGTGTACCACCGAATGTGCTTATGGTGCAATAGTTTTTCCACAGTATTTCCGCAGGCTCATTGCTATATCAAACCGCCCCCAAATTGGGGGCGGCCTGGCAAATACTAATCAGTATTATTTTTTCTTAGAGATGGTCAAGAAACCGTTGCGTGGGTTTTCTTTGACAACGCGGTCTTCTGGAAGATCAGTTGGTTGGCCTTTTTCGTTCTTCTCAACTTTTGCGAAGAAGTAGATAGTCTGTGGTTTGCCACCGCGCAGAGTAACTGTTGTATTGTGCAAGTAGTATGTTACACCCTTTGAATTTGTGTGCTTGTAAGCCATGGTCTTATACCTCCTATTAGTGCTATACAGAGTAAGATTACAGCTCTCGGCCGCCCCTGTCAACACCTTGACTAGCGTTACAGTCCCCTGTTGCGCATTTTTAGGATTGCTCGAAGTATTAGAATACCGAGGAAACGACCGATAATCATGAGTAGAATCAGAATACAGACAAGTACCGAGAACCCAGCGAAGTCTGGCGTCCACAGAGGCGAAATGTAACTATGGCTATAACCCTCAGCCTTGGGCAGCTGCAACGAACTGGTCAGCTGTGATCCGGAGGGGTACGAATTCAATTGATCAATCACGCATTGTTGATATGCCAACGAATAGTGGCCCAGATTGGCATATTTCGGTGCGCAGACCTGCTGGGCTTTCAAAAAGACATTGCCGTTTGCATTGCTGCCACTACTAGCCGTATCAATGGCACCCTGAGTGTCGCGCTTATAGGTGTTTTCTAGGTAGATAGTCCCCATGTCGGCGTTCATATGTGATGTCACATAGCGCTGCAGGTCGTACAGCCTCGCCTGGATGACCGCTGGGTCACCAACCTTATCAGACTGCAACACTGCATCGCGACGCTGCTCCATACCGATGTTATTGAGCCGCAGGAAGGTCGCTGCCACAAAGATACACAGGATGAGCACAATAAACAGCTGCCACGTTTTGACGTGCTGCAGCTGCCGTATACTACGCCGAACCTGTCGTCTATCTGCCACTAATCATCCCACCATGCTATTTCTGCTCACAGTATAGCATGACAGGGGCTAGCCATAGAGGCGGAAGCGGGCTGTAAGGATAAGCAGCACATAGGCACCAGAAACAACGAAAAACAGCTGCAAGGCAACGATTGTACTAGGAATAAACGACACCAGTAGCAGCAACGTCAGGGCGGCAATCATTGCGCCAATATTGAGCGCTACCTCTATAAAGTACAGATACACGATGCGATGGCGACTGGTATCGGCGGTGTCAAAAAGCCCCCGGATGAACGCCATGGTATAGCCGGCCGTGGCGATTTCGTTGGTGATATTGGCTGCCACTACCCCCGCTGGACCGGTCACAAATGGTCGAAATAGGTGCGTTGCAGCATTGGCAATGGATGCGACTCGCAGCAGATTACCGCCGTGACGCCAATCGATGATTTTGCCAAACGAATAGGCCGCGAGGAATGATGTCAGGACGGTAATTGAGGCAAAAGCACCGATTTTCAGATAAATATCGTTGGTTGAGCCGGCGAAAACAGCAACCGCAAGAAAGAGCGCCCAGACGCCGAGGCTGGCAAAGTTATCAAACCCAACCGCCGTTTCGGCTAGGAAGATACGCCTGACCAAATGCCACGGAAAGCCCCGGAACGACAGTTTTTGGTTCAGATGTGTTTGCTCACGAGTTTTGAACAGCGGTATGCTGGCCGTCGCAAACAGGATTGCCGACAGCCACATCGTCGCCTGTGGCGAAATCAAAAAGGCCACTGCCCCACCCAAAAAAGGACTGAGACTGGCGGTCAGACGTTCAAGAATCTGCATGTAACCAATTTCTTTGCCGGCGTGTTCGACATGCTTGACCTTGGAAAAGTCCACCAGATACGACAAGTCGTAAATAACCATCGAAAATGACTGGAAAAGGCCAAATATCAGGATGGCAGGCAGTCCAAAAGGCTCAACGAATGAGAATGCAACCAGCGCCGGAATATATAACAAATTGCCCACCAAAATACCGTGTTTGGGACCAAATTTGGCAATATAGCGAGCACAAGGGTATGCAATAACCGCCCGAAAGGCAAAATTGCAGGCGAAATAAAGTGCGATGAATTGCAACGAATAATGCAACTCGTACAGATACAACGCGATAAACAGCCCAATCATCTGCTGCGCCAGAATACGCATCATCCGCGAGGCATATAATTCGGCTACCTCACCAAAGGAAGCATACCGCCAGAAATGACGACGCTGCAGTAGTCGGTGGATAATTGTTTGGAGCATGTTTGTGTACGTACCTCTTGTTACCTCCATTGAACCATAGCGCTACTGCTCAACGCAAGGTACAATAGCACCATGAATATTTATTTTGCCGGAATCGGGGGTGTTGGTATTGGCCCGCTGGCAGAAATCGCACTCGATGCGGGCTATACCGTCATGGGGTCTGACCCAAAGGACAGCCTGATGGTCCAGCAAATGAAAGATCGCGGTGTGCTGATCGACGCCGACCAAACCGGTGAGTTTTTGCAGACAATCCACGAAAAACAGCCGATTGATTGGTACGTCTATACCTCTGCCCTACCGACTGACCACACCGAACTGGTGTGTGCACGGGAACTTGGTATCAAAACCAGCAAACGTGACGAGCTACTGGCCCACATCATCCAGGAAAAGGGCCTCAAACTGATTGCCATCGCCGGTACGCATGGAAAAACCACGACAACATCGATGTTTATCTGGGCGTTCAAGCAGCTAGGAATCCCGGTCAGTTACTCTGTCGGGACCACGATGTCATTTGGACCAAGTGGTCACTACGATAGTGCGAGCGAATACTTTATCTATGAATGTGACGAATACGATCGCAATTTCTTGCAGTTTCACCCATTTTTGTCTGTTATACCTGCTCTCAGCTATGACCATCCTGACACCTACCCAACCAAGGATGATTACACAGCCGCCTTTCGTCAGTTTTTGTCACAAAGCGAAGGCGCTATATTGTGGCGGTCAGACGAGCAGGTAGTAGGTACAAGTCCAAACAACTGGGTGCTCGGTGACAAAGACATTGCCGATATCAAACTGACCGGTGAACACGTCCGCCAAAATGCCAGCCTGGTCGTTAAAGCCTTTGAACGATTGGGTATTGCTGGTGACGTCATCGCTGCACTCGATCACTTCCCAGGTGTGGATCGCCGGTTCGAGAAACTTGCCGATAATTTGTACAGTGATTATGCAATTCACCCCCGCGAAATAGCGGCCACGCTGAAAATGGCACGCGAACTAAATGATGACGTGGTCGTGGTATATGAACCGCACCAAAACGTTCGTCAACACGAAGTATGGACTGAATATACCAATGCCTTTGAACTTGCAAAGGACATTTACTGGCTGCCAACTTACCTGACCCGCGAAAACCCCGATCTGCCGATTCTGACACGTGGGCAATTGACCAAAAACCTAACAAATCGTTCAGACCTCCACCACGCCGAGCTTGACGACGAACTGTGGCAAAATATCGTGGCGGCGCGACAGCGTGGTGCACTAGTGGTGTGTATGGGTGCTGGCACAATCGACGGCTGGGTACGCCAAAAAGCTACGACTCTTTAGGTTCAACGTCGTGAACAAACTCCTCGAAAAACAGAGGATCCTGAAAGAATGTCCTGGCAATAATCTGATCAACCGCCGGCGCTAACTCCATATTATGTAGCTTCCTGGAACTAACCCACATCAGCTCGTCAGTTAGTTCAATCGCATCTGTAGTGAACGTAAAGATATGGGCAAATGTCAGTGTAATCGGCGCATCCTTGTCGACGACACGAATATAGCAATCACCGGCATGGCGAAGGTTGGCCGTATACAGACCGAGTGTACGATAGACCTCCGACTTGGCAGCAGCTGGCAATGATTCATCGTCGATGGATAGTTTGCCGTTTGGCAACGTCCAGGTGTCGATATATGGCTGTTTGTGACGACGCTGTAGCAATATACCGCCGTCACTGTTTTGAATGACGAACATTGTCACCATTTTTGGCTGTGAGTAGGCAAAAACACCCTCGTCGTTCAGACGGTCAATGTAGGCAAGACCTAGTGTTGTAAGGGTGTAGCCATCGTCAACCCACTGCACCATGTCGCTTTTTTGTAATAACTTCAAATGATAAGTAAATAAGTTGGTTGCAACCTTCGGCGGTAGCAAATCACGAAAACGAGCGACCTTGTGATAGGTCAAATAACTCAAAATATATTTCTGTATCTTGTGTTTTGCTACTGTTCTATGCATGATATTTGAGTCAAATTATAACACAATGTATTTGGAAAAACACACTTTAAAATTGACGTTCGAGGCACAATATGATACTATTCCGATGTTTTAACTGTGTTAAATGTACTTTTCATCCTCTGTTTTTCTATTGAGGACGAGGGCTAACGCAGTCGTTTCGACTCCCAGATTCAACCCAGACGACCGTTGAATGGATGTGTAAAGATGGAAACAACTTACAACAAAGTAGTTGACCCGAAGGTCGGTGTTATCTGCGAGTTAGCGGATAATCAGCTGTCGGGGCTGGTTAGAATGACAAGTGGTGGTCGCGAACGCAACCAAGTCTTCGAATTCAGCGCAAGCACACGCCGGCGGGTCTGCCAAATCGGACTCACCAAGCGGGATGGCTTCAACACCCAGGTAGGGCAAAGCGACGACAGCAACCCGCTCATCTGGGTGCCCGTCGATTCGCCATTTCGAACGTCCGCATTCCCCGAGGACGGCAAGGTCTTTTTCGAATTTCGGTTCGTTTACGACCTCGAGACCAAGAGCAAGGTCAAGGCCGTCGGATCTTGGGCTAGCTACGACGAAAGTCTGTACGTCCTGACCTCGGCCAACGCCGCGCACATCCTGATTCGGGATAACTGCGGTAAAAGGCTTTGGACCGGTATGTACGGGCTAGGTACGGGCTGCCGAGTCGATGGCTGGGGTACGTTCCCCACGGATCTATTCAGTTGTGGAGAGATCTACACGGTCGTTTCCGGCGGAACCTGGCCCGTCGACTCGAAACGAAAGGTCTACAACGACCTCAGGAATGCCCAAGTCCTGGTCGCTGAGCCCGAAGAAGAACAGAGGACCACCGGACGGCGCATCGCGTAAGCGGCGCGCCCTTCGGGGCCTCCAAAGGTGATGAAATTATTTCGTCGGTTTTGGAGGTGTTGTCCTGACAAAATTCGTGACTAACCCCTCGCCCAACCAGCGAGTCTCATAGGTTGTCAGAATTTTGTAATCATCGGGTAGGTCTGAATCGTGTAAGTCATTTGATAGCTCATCAATAGACCACTTCTCTACTGCCAACTGCTCCAGACTCCAGTCAAAAAAAGTGCCATTGTCATGCTTTATATAGAGTGCCCCCTCTTTACCGAGTACTTTCGCGTAGCTACGGAGGAAATGGGGATGCGTCATACGACGACCATCGGCACGCTGCCTGGGAAATGGATCGGCGAATGTCAGCCACAGCGACTGTACGGAATGATCCGGTACAAGTTGGTCGAGCAGATCCGCCCTGCTACGTACGAACCAGATATTTGTCAGGCCACGTTCGATGGCCAGTCGTGCGCCTGTTTGCAAACGGTCAGCCTTTACATCGACCGCCAGAAAGGTCTGATCGGGATGACGCGTGGCAAGTTCGACACTAAATAGTCCAGTGCCGGCTCCGATTTCGATAACGTCGATTTGGCGTGATTTCCATTCATCCATTTCGTAGCAAATGTCAGAATTAGCAAACAGCGCAAATTTATACAGTTTGCGGCGATGTTTGATGACGAATTCGTCGGGGTTTATCTCTGAAATGCTCATGCTATACTTACTCCATGGAATCGCTACAAGTGTGGTTAAAGGCTCATGCCGATTTATGGGGCTTATTTGTCACCTGGTTCAACCAGCATATCACAGGAATTATCGTCATCCTGATCACAGGCTTTCTTGCGTATTGGATTGGTGGCAAAATACTCTCAATCCTGGTCAAACGAGCTGTCAAAACCAGCCGCCATCGTGAATGGCATCGCAAAGACATCGAAAAGCGGCAAAAAACGCTTGGTCAGGTTGTCACCAATATCTGGCATATCTTTATCGTCGTTGTTGTCGGCGTTGCGCTGTTTCGCCAAGCAGTCGATCAGGCCGATACCTTCCTGGCGCCACTATTTGCCAGCGCTGGTATCGTGGGTGTTGCACTTGGTTTTGGCGCACAATCAATCGTCAAAGATTTCCTGGCCGGGTTATTCGTTATCGGCGAAAATCAATACCGCGTCGGTGATATCGTAACCCTGGGCGATGCCAGCGGTACGGTCGAACGAATCGGCAGCCGCACGACGGTTATTCGTGACGTTGACGGCAATGTACACTACCTACCGAACGGCACGATTACCCACATCGTCAACAAAACGATGGGGTACAGCATGGCGCGTTTTGTCATTACCATCAGCCCATCCTCGGACGTCAAAAAAGTATCGATGATTATTGATAGGGTCGGCAAAGAAATTGCTAGTGAAGAAAAATGGAAGACAAAAATTCTGGAGCCGCCTGCTTTTGTATCCGTTGGTGAATTCAGTGGCACGTCACTCGAAATTATTGTTGCCGGCAAAACACAGCCATCCGATCAATGGGCTGTCATAGCCGAGATGCGCGGTCGGTTGCTAGCCGAGTTTGAGCAAACCGACATTGAGCTGGCGCCTTAACAAAGACTAGCTTACTACTGCGCTACGGTAACGGTTGGGTCGTCGATGCCGAGTGCTTGGTCTGCCAACGGCGTGCTATCAAAATCAGATGAGTTGCTGACGGGTTTTACCTGTTTTTGGAACAACTGGCTAAACTGCGTCAACGTGTCGCTATTGACCGGGCCGTCGGAGGAAAAGGCCTGGAAACTGTCCGACTGATTGAGTTTACTTTGAACCGATTGGTAACCTGGGCGACTGAGGTCAAGTAGTGATGCACCGCTTGAGGTATAGAGTGCCAGGCTGATACATACGAGTGCAAATGCTACCAAAATGCTGCCTACAATAAACACAAAAAGTTCGCGACGATACCAAGGTCGTGACGATGGTAGTACGCCCTCCTCTATTGGCTCTGTCGATTCATTCATGAATTATCACTCCCCGCTTGGCTTGAAAAGTGTTGCGCTTGGAAAGCCTGAACTTGTTGCTGGTACTGATTGATGAGACTAGTCAATTGATCGACGATGTCACGAACAGCTTGCCTGGCATCTCGCGCATCCGACACTCTGTCATAGAAACTAACAGGCTCTTTGATGCAGTCCATGTTGGCGGCGGTACTCATCGAATCATCGTACGTCTTGTAAGCCGTACGAAACTTGGCCAGCTCGCTATTGTATTCACTGGCTGTTTTGACCAACTGTGTCGCATCGTAACGGTTGAGCGTCAGGCGACTATTGAGACGTGCCATCAATTTGTCGCTAATTGAAAAGTACGTTTGGTTGCGGTTGATATAGGCTGGCGCATCATTGGCATGAATTTGACCGAGAGTCAGTATTGCTGCCTGGCAGTTTGTACGAATCTTGGCGATGTGTCCATCGGTCATTGTCGTCGTTGCCTGAGCAAAAGCCGGAGCAGTTACAAAAAGCGTCGCCATCAATGCGAGGGATATCACTCTTTTCAGACGGGATTTCATTCCTACCTATTATCCCGTTTGGAACCTATTTGGTCAAATAGATATCGTCGTCGTTCACAATGACCATACCTTCACCGACAAGGCCGCTGAGTGCCGATGAAAATCTGTCGTCGCCTTCGTACCGTTTTTCCAGAAATTGCATTGAGCTGTCTCCTTCACTCAGAATGGTCAGAATCTGGCCACGAACCTCACGAATACTGCCCCGAAGTGGTGATTGTTTGACGTAGTGCTTGCTGCGAGCGGGTTTGATACCCTGCTTTTTTAAATAGCTGCCGTAATCCATTAATGACCAGAAGAAGGCCTGCGGCCCATAAGACAAACCTACGGTTTTTCTCATCGTGCCGGGCGCGGAGTGAATCCGCCGCTCGGGTTGCTCTTTTCCCTCAGCCCAGGGCACAGTTTCTTCCAGTATTTTCCGGATGTCTTTGTCATCAACATCGTCCTGGTCGGCGAAAAAGTGATGGATGTAGACGGCTCGAACATTTGTCTCGATAAAGATTGCTGGTTGATTGTAGGCGTAGGCCATGATTGCGCCCGCAGTGTTTTTGCCAACACCAGGTAGCGACACCAGTCCTGCCTCGTCGTTCGGAAAACTACCACGCTTCACTATTTCCTTGGCCGCCTCATGCAGGAACTTGGCGCGGCGGTTATAGCCAAGTCCTTGCCATTGTTTCAACACATCAGCCAGTGGTGCCTGGGCCAATGATTTTTCATCCGGAAAGCGTTCGATGAATGCCAAGAACTTTGGAATCACCCGATCAACTTGCGTTTGCTGCAGCATCAATTCGCTCACCAAAACATAATACGGCCGCGTATCCTGGCGCCATGGCATGTCACGATATAACTCCTCACCCTGCTGTCGCAACAGCCTCTCAAACTCGTCATTATTCACTATAACTAGTATACTAGATGTATGATTACTTATGTTCTTGCAGGCGGGTGCTTCTGGTGTTTAGACGCTGTTTATCGGGGTTTAAAAGGTGTAACCGAAGTCGTCAGCGGCTATAGCGGCGGCGTTGTCGCATCGCCATCATACGAACGAGTTTCGAGCGGGCTAACGGGACATGCCGAGGTAGTGAAAATCACTTTTGATGAATCTATCATTCCGAGTGATGTTATCCTCGATCTATTCTTTTTGATCCACAACCCAACAACACTGAATCGCCAGGGCAACGATGTCGGTACACAGTACCGTTCAGCAATGTACTACAGCGATGACGAGCAAAAAACAGCTTTTGAGGCAGCGCTTGAACGCGCCAAGGAACATTGGGATGATCCAATTGTCACCGAAGTTGCAATGCTACAAGAGTTCTACCCTGCCGAGGATTATCACCAAGATTACTTCAACAAGAATCCTGGCAATGGTTACTGTTCAATCGTTATCGAACCCAAGATCGTAAAGGCGCGCAAAGAATATAAGCAGTGGTTTAAGGAGCAATAATGAAAATAACAAAATTCGAGCATGCATGTTTAGTCGTTGAAAAGGATGGCAAAAAGGTTGTCGTTGATCCGGGCGCATACACTACCAGTCTTGGCACACCGGAGGGCGTCATCGCGATTGTCATCACACACGAGCATCAAGATCATTTCCTGATAGACCACGTCAAACGCATCATCGAGGCAAACCCGGACGCTAAAGTTCTGGCACATGAATCTCTAAAAGACCAACTAGAAGGCCTACCCTTCCAGGCAGTTACGTCAGACACCGGTATCAACGTCGGGCCGTTTCATTTTGAGTTCTTTGGCAAGCTACACACGCAAGTCCACCCCAGCATCCCACAAGTTCCAAACCTAGGTGTTATGATTGATGATTACTTGTACTACCCTGGTGATTCATACACCGTCCCAACCAAACTTGTTACTATTCTGGCCCTACCGGTCAATGGTCCTTGGGCAAAGTTTAGCCAGACAGTTGACTACATGATGGAGTTAAAGCCAAAAGTT
>JAQGGV010000065.1 GCA_028289185.1 Candidatus Saccharimonadota bacterium | reverse complement strand
GGTATAGGCTGCAATTTTGTCGGAATCATAGTTGTATTTGATATCACCCGGTTTTTCTAACCCCTGTGCCCAGAATATTGATCCAGGAATGATACGCAGATAGAACGGATAGTCCATAGCTGCGATGCGATCACCATTGTCGACGCTAATACCAACGTCACTCATCTTTGGCGATTGGAATGCGGCATCGTTTTTACCAAAGTAAATGTCTAGTTTTAGTTCGCCGTACGCTGCACTGAGTTTGGTCGCAGCATCGTCCTTACGTAGGCCACCGATGACAACGCCATCAATTTTGGTACCTGGGATCAAGTGACTGCTTGGATAGACAATCTGGTAGATCATTTCACCCAGAATGAGCACGGCCACAAAGATAACCAACAGCAAACGCCAGTGCTGTTTTAGCCAATAGTTTATCTCGAGGCTATTCATACTATGACCAGTATAGATAAAGCTTATGGTTGAGTAAAGTGAATCAGTTTTCGAGAATCTGGACAGCTCGCTGCAGGACTTCTAGTTCCGCGGGCATGTCACCGGCCGTTTCGCGTTTCATAATCTCGGTTCGCAGCCACGCCAGGTGGGTGTTTTCATCTGTTACAGCGCCCTCGGTTGCTAGTCGTATAGAGCGGGCAGATTTGTCCGATTTGGTCAGATAGCCCTTGGTGATGAGCCCATTAACGTGCACTGCCACCGTCGATACCGATTTGTACCCCAACATCTTCATGATTTCACGATAACTTGGCGCGTAGTTGTTCTCGGTGATGAAATCGCCGATGAATTGCAGCAATTCTTGCTGCTTTTTAGTGGCTCTTTCGCGTGCCATACAAGCCTCCCAGCGGAGAAGAAACAGCAACAGCAGCCAGTCCCCACCAGATAATACTAATCGTGTCGTCAGTCCATACAGGCAGCAACAGACCAATCACGGCCAGGCCGCAACCACTGGCGAATACTGCCAATGCCAGCACTCCCGCACGTCGTTGCCACAAGCGCTTCATAACTTCGACGAACAGCCAGACAAAGACAATTAGCCCAGCCCAACCGGCTTCGTGGGCAACGAATAGGTATTGATTCTCGATAATCAGTGGGGCCTTGGTTGGTATTGAAGCCGATCCAGTGCTGCCAACGCCACCACCAAATGGCTCGACGACAAATCGTTTCATACCGTCGACCAGTGATTCGGCATGACCAGCGTTGGAATCAACCGTACTACCGCCAGTCGGATTATCGTGCAGTAGTACATTTGATATGACCGAATTGTCACGAAAGGCAAAGATAAGCCCACCGACCACAACAATCGCAATCACCATGGTTGTCAGTAACTGCTTTCTGGCCTTTGCCGTCGCGACTGCTGCCAGGGTGACGATAATCGCCACAATCAAACCAATCATACTACTGCGTGAATATGACGTTCCAACGATAAGCCCTGCTATAGCAGCCAGAATTCCCAACCATAATCGTTGGTTGTACTGCAAACGTCGGCCATGTTTGACAGCGTAGGCCACCAGGAACGACAGTACGATAACCGCATAGGCGCCGAGTGGGTTTGGCCCACGTAGTGTGCTGTTGATACGGATGTAGTTCGGATTTTGGTCAACTGTCAGGTACGGTACGATGGTCGCTTTGCTATAGCCTATGTGCGTCAGAATATCCTTGGGCAGGACGAACAGTTGCAATAGTGCAAAACCAATCACGACGACTGCCCCACCGACAAATACCTGCAGGAATAGCTTGCGGTATTGCGGAAACAACCGAAGCGTTCCATACACCAGCACGAAATACAGCACATAGCGCAGATCGATCAAGATGCCAGCGCCGGCTGAATGCAGACCGTTATCAAACGCAGCAATCATCAGGAAATGGATGCCGACAAAGAAGAGCGATAGCTGCATCAACCTGTCGTTGAGTAGTACCGTGACCATCTTGCGCTGGGCAGCAATAACGATAAACAACACCAATGCCAGTGCCATCAATAGCTCTTTCCAAGACTTGATGACTTCTGCCCAGTGCGGCCATACCGTACCCAGCCAAACACTCAGCGGTGCATGGACGACAATGCCCGCCGCCACAACCAGCAATATTCCGACCAGAATTCGCTCAAAGAGCCTATGCTTCATGTACCCAGTATACCCTATATATTGAGAGGAAAAATGGTATAGTTATAGTTACATTATGCCTACCAAGAACACCAAGTTTTACAGCCTCTTACTGCTACTTGCCGACATACTGGTACTACTCGTTGCATTTACGATGGCCTACATTCTACGTGTACACTACGACCCCCGCCCACTGTTGGCGCCGGTGTATGCGACAGACTATCTGGAAGCCTTCGCCGTTATCGTCCCGATTTGGATCATTATTTTTGCATCAATAGGCCTGTACAACGCCAGTACGTACTCTCGTCGATTGGTTGAATGGGGCAAAATTGCCCTTGGTGCATTCATTGGTATCCTCGTCATTATTGGTTGGGAATACGTCACCGAAAAACACTTCTTCCCAGCACGATTGGTTGCCGTTTACGCCTTTGCTGGATCATTCCTGCTACTCCTGCTGGAACGCGAAGTCTTCCGCCTCGTTCGAGGGCTGTTATTCTATTATGGCCGTGGCGTCAGTCGCGTACTTATCATCGGCGACAGTGGTGCGACCAGTGATATTGCCGCTAGTTTGTCCAACACTCAGCGGAGCGGCTACAAAATAGTTGCCATCGCAGGACCAGCCAAAATCGTGCCTAACGGTCTACACATCGAACATTTCTCGACAGTCGAATCAGCACTCAAACACGTCCGGGAACTGCGCATAACGACTATCATCCAAACAGATCTATATGACAGCGCCGAGCGTAACCAACTTATTCTGGGCGCCGCACAGGTCAATCACATCAGCTACAATTTTATACCCGGCGAACCGGAATTCTATACTGGCAAGAATACCGTTGATGTCTTCCTGGGTTACCCAATGATTAGCGTCAGTCAGACGCCACTTGTTGGTTGGGGCGCAATCACCAAAACAATTTTTGATCGCATCATTTCATGCATCTTAATTATTGTCCTGTCGCCTATTTTCCTCATTCTGATTATTCTGCAAATGATACTGAATCCTGGCCCAATATTTTACATTAGCAAACGTTTGAGCCGATTCAGTCAGCCAGTCAGCCTGATTAAATTCCGCAGCATGCGACCAGAATACGGCCGTCGTGATGCAGCGGATGAGTTCCGTACAATGGACCGTAAAGATTTAGCTGATGAGTACGAACAGCACCGCAAGGTTGAAAATGACCCACGTATAACGAGTTTTGGTCACTTCCTACGAAATTCATCACTCGACGAATTACCGCAGCTGATTAACGTATTCAAGGGCGACCTCAGTCTGGTTGGACCACGACCAATCCTGCCGCAAGAGTCAAAATTCTCTCCAGCCAAAACAGCGCTACTCCACAGTGTAAAATCGGGTGTCACTGGCCTATGGCAAGTATCGGGCCGTAGCAACCTGACATTCGAGGAGCGTATCGAACTAGAAACATTCTATGCGCAAAACTGGTCATTCTGGTTAGATATTAAAATATTATTCAAGACGGTGGCGGTCGTATTTCGTAAGACAGGAGCAAAATAATGCCCGCACCAAAAATCGCCATCGTTGCTGACTGGTTAACAAACATGGGCGGTGCCGAAAAGGTCGTGCTGGCATTGCACGAAGCATTCCCGGATGCACCAATTTATACCAGCACATTTGCCGCCGACAAAATGCCTGACTTTGCTGGGCTCGACATCCGTACAACTCACCTGCAGAACTTACCCGGTCCTCTTAAGCGCATGCATAAATTCTTCCCGATGCAGCGCGTCCGCGCCTTTCGAAATTTGGATCTGTCTGAATTCGATATCATCATCAGCAGCTCCAGTGCCGAGGCCAAACAAGTCCGCAAAACACGTGATGATCAGGTTCACATCTGCTACTGTCACACACCGACACGCTACTACTGGTCGCACTACGAAGAATATCGCCGCGACCCAAGCTTTGGCAAACTTAACTGGTTGATTCGTTTTGCGATGCCGTTTTTCATCCCGCCGCAGCGCAAGGCCGATTACCATGCTGCCCAGGCCGTCGATGTATTCATCGCCAACAGCACCGAAGTCCAACGTCGCATCAAAAAATACTATGGCAAGCCGTCGACCATCATCCACCCACCAGTCGATGTCGAGCGCTTCGACCCCGCACGCACGCGTGGTGATTACTACGTTGCGCTTGGTCGCCAAGTCCCCTACAAACGAATTGACCTGGCCGTATCAGCAGCAACTGAGCTCAAAGTCCCCTTAAAGGTCTATGGCAATGGTCCAGAGCACGAGAAGCTGATTGAGCTAGCCGGACCATCTGTTGAATTCTATACTGACAGAACTGGGGACGCATCCGATACTGCCGTTACCGAAGCACTCAATCATGCCAAAGGTTTTATCATGCCAGCCGACGAGGACTTCGGCATCGTCCAGGTAGAAGCACTCGCCGCCGGAGCGCCAGTCATCGCACTTGGTCGTGGTGGCGCCAAGGACATCGTCGAGGACGGCGTCAGTGGCGTATTATTCCGTGATCAAAACACCGAAAACGTCGTCAATGCAATTCGTTATGCCGGCTCGATAAATTTCCTACCTGGCACGCTTCGCCGCAAAGCCAAACGCTTCGACAAATCACTATTCATCACCAAAATCCGCAAAGTCGTCAGCGACAACTACACCAAGGTAGAACCGCGCCCATGAACGTACTAGTAACAGGTGGGGCTGGCTACATTGGATCACATACAATCATTGAACTTATTACGGCAGGCCATTCGGTTATTGCGGTTGATAACTTATCAAATAGTAGTCGCGAATCATTGCATCGAGTCGAAAAAATTACCAAACGGACAATCCCATTCTATCAAATTGATATCCGTGACAAGCCGCTACTGACTAAGCTATTCGACGAGAATGATATTGATGCCGTTATCCACTTCGCCGGGCTAAAGGCGGTCGGTGAATCGATTCAAAAGCCTTTGCTTTACTACGAAAATAACATCGACTCGACACTTGAACTCCTTGAGGTTATGACGAAACATGATGTCAAAAAACTTGTCTTTAGCTCATCAGCAACTGTGTATGGCTCCGCGCCCATCCCCTATGCCGAATCAATGCCTACAGGCATAGGTATTACAAATCCTTATGGCCGAACAAAATACATGATCGAAGAAATTCTATCCGACCATTCCAAAAGTGATCCGTCGTTCGAATACACGACACTTCGCTACTTTAATCCAGTTGGCGCACACGAAAGTGGTTTGATCGGTGAAGACCCAAATGGAGTACCAAATAACTTGATGCCATTCGTGACGCAGGTTGCCGTAGGCAAAAGGGATAAGTTGCAGATATTTGGTAACGATTATGACACGATTGACGGCACGGGCGTTCGTGATTATATCCACGTTGTAGATCTGGCCAAAGGCCATCTTGCAGCTATCAAAAACAGTAAACCTGGATACTACGCATACAATCTTGGCACCGGTGAGGGCATGTCCGTCCTTCAATTGGTACATGCGTTTGAAAAGGCATCCGGCAGGCCTATCCCATTTGATATTGTTGCCCGGCGTGCTGGTGATTTACCGGAATATTATGCCGACGCAACACTAGCTGAACAAAAACTTGGCTGGCGAGCTGAAAAAACAATTGACGATGCCTGTAATGATAGTTGGCGCTGGCAATCACAAAATCCCAATGGATTCGTAACTATCAATTAACATTAGTGCTTTGTGCTGCCAAAACCACCTTCGCCACGAACAGTATCATCAAGCAAGTCCGTTTCGTTCCAAGCGACCGTTTCGTAACGCGCAATGACGAGCTGAGCAATACGCATGTCGGGTGTGACAACAAAAGGCTCCTGCCCAAGATTGATGACCAACACGCCGATTTCACCCCTGTAATCAGCATCAATTGTACCGACTCCATTCACCATCGTAATTCCATGTTTAATAGCTAGGCCACTACGTGCTCGTATCTGAGCCTCATACCCGGGCGGGAGTGCAATCGCAAGACCAGTTGGAATCATGCGTCGTTCCATAGCAGCAAGTGTAATCGGTTCATCTAGACATGCATGCAAATCCATGCCTGCAGCCTGTGCGGTTTGGTATTGTGGCAGTATAGCGCCCGGCTTCATTTTCTTGATACTAATATTCATGCTATTCAACCGTAACACTCTTCGCCAAATTTCGTGGCTGATCGACATCATTCCCACGCGCCACGGCGACGTAGTACGCAAATAGTTGTTGCACGACGTTCAATACGATTGGCACCAATAATTCTTGTTTTGTATCGATATGGATCACCGCTTCGGCATCAATTTGCCTGTCGCTATTTGTAATAGCAATCACGTGCCCACCACGCGCATTCATTTCCGCGAGGTTCGATAGACTTTTATCTAGTAATGCATTTTCTTGCAACAACATCACCTCAAAGAACCTGTCATCCACTAGTGCCAGTGGACCATGCTTCAACTCCCCGCCTGCATAACCCTCGGCATGGATATAGCTGATTTCCTTTAGTTTCAGCGCGCCTTCGAGTGCAACTGGAAATAACGTGTCACGACCGAGAAATAGGGCGTGTTCGTAGTGTGCATATTTGGTTGCGACATCACGTATTTGATCTTTGTGCGCTTCTAGTACTTTCTGAATCTCATCGGGCATCGCTGCAAGTTCGTCTATGTACTTACCTAGTTCCTGTGCCCCGGCGCCTTTTGCCTGCGCTAGTTGGATGGCGAAGATCGTCATAGCTGCGACCTGTGAAGTAAAGGCTTTGGTACTTGCGACTGATATTTCTGGCCCAGCATGGACATACACACCGCCATCAACTTCACGGGCGATGGTTGATCCAACCGCATTGATAACGCCGAGTGTTTTAACTCCGCGCGCCTTGACCTCACGCAAACAGGCGAGTGTGTCGGCCGTTTCGCCGGACTGGCTAACAACGAGTGCAACAGTGTCTTTGGGCAGGTGGAATGACCTATAGCGCATTTCAGACGCAATCTCGACATCGACAGTCAGGCCATCAACCAGTTGCTCCAGATAGTACGATGCCAACATACCGGCGTAGTACGCAGTGCCACAACCGATAATCACAACGTGCTCAATTTCTTGTAACTCCTCGGCGGACATATTCAACCCGCCTAGCTGTGCGCGAGCTTCGGCCTTAATCACTCGTCCGTTCAATGTCGACTGCAATGTTATTGGCTGTTCCATAATTTCCTTTAGCAGGAAGTGGTCATAGCCTTGCTTTTGGATAGCCGACATATCGGCTTCGATCTTTTCAACTTTTGCTGAGAGTGGGTGAGATGCCAAATCGGTTAGCTCAACACTTCCCGCTTTGCAAACCGCGATCTCGCCATCGTTCAAATAAATTGCATTCGTTGTATGACCGACAAGTGCCGACGCATCGCTGGCAATAATCGTCTCGTCCTGACCGACGCCTATGATTAACGGACTACCACTTCTGGCGACAACAATCTTATCATCCTCGCGCGTTGATAAAACCGCGATTCCATAGGTTCCCTCAACCAGCTGCAAGGCTTGTGTTACCGCCGACTCCAGCGAAGTTTCGTTATCATAGAATGAATCGATCAACGCTGCCAAAACTTCACTGTCAGTATCACTCGTAAATTCATGATCGGGTAGTTCTTGTTTTAACTCTTTGTAGTTCTCGATGATGCCGTTATGGACGAGGTAAATGTCACCAGCCTGGTGTGGATGCGCGTTCTGTTGCGATGGCTCGCCATGCGTCGCCCAACGTGTATGGCCAATACCGATTTTGTCAGGCGTTTCATGCTCACTGACCAGTTTTTCCAGTTCAACAACTTTACCCTTTTCGCGTAGTAGTGTTGCGCCACCACCAAGCGTTACAATTCCTGCACTATCGTAGCCGCGATATTCTAGTCGCTGTAACCCATCAACTAGAATCTTTTGCGCCCCACGGCCGCCGACATAGCCGACGATGCCACACATATTAAGCGATATACCTAACGTCGTCAGTGTCTAGACGGAACAGCCCCTCGTCGTTACGACGTTGGTCCAGATAGTGTGCCGTAAAGCCGATTGAACGGCTCAGTACGAACAACGCGTTAAAGAACTCAATGTCCGCTAGTTCGCGCAGTTCATCTGGTTTATAGCCAAGTTCCGATTCCAAAATATCCAACATCACCGCACCGATCGCACCGTCGATATTCAGTATCAAGTTCCCCTTCTTAGTTGTTGTAATTTCCTCTACACTACGTGCAAACTTTAAATAGCGATCGCCGTTGCTATTGCCACTAAATTGCATCAGTGCCTCAACCCGTGGGTCTGGCATGTCTATACGGTATTTCTTGTGCCCAATACCGGCGATGATACCACCTTGTTTGACGTAACTATCCACAAATTCCTTGGCGCTGACACCGCTTGTCGCTCCATCTACCCAACCCCGACTGGCTTCGTTGATTGCCCCACCAAATCGCGGGCCTATGGTCAGCAGCCCAGCGGTCAGACCAGATACCAGATCCCGCCCGGCGCGGGCCGTGATAATCGTATTAACCGCACCTGACACGTACGGGCCATGGTCAACCAACATACGCAGTACCAGGTCGGTGAAATCAATTGCTCGCTTTGATTCAACTTGTTTGCCCAGCAGAAGTGACAGTACTAGCGATGCGATAGAGTTTCGCTCAATTGTTTCTAGTAGTTCATGACCTAACAGTTGCACTTCACCATCTTTGTCACCAGAAATATGACTGATAATCGCTCGTTTTTTGCGTTCGCCGATTCCTGGCACGTTTTGTTCCTTACTCATGGTAGTATCTCCATTATCCAACTTGTCGGCAATTTCTCCTAGATGATCACACACAATCACACCGCTTTTACGCAGGCGATCCTTTTTGGCCGTGGCTGATTCATCATCGGTCTGTGCCAGGGCTTTGGCGTGGCCAAATTGTGGGGGTGTATCAAATAGTTCTGCCACAACTCCCGCAACATAGGCAATAATTGGTTTGGTTAATTTTCCTTCATCAATAAGTCTGGCGATTTCGTATTCATCAGTTCCACCCAGCTCACCAAAGTAAATGATTCGCTCGGTCAGTTCATCATTCTGCGCTAGCAGCATCGCCGTCATAGGATCGGTCACCGGGAAACGATCACCGCCGAGTGCTATCGCAAATGACACGCCCTGACCACTGCCAGTTGCAATGTGAATCAGTTCGTTAACCATACCACCCGATGTTGAGATCACTGCAACTTTGCCTGCCTTGGCAATCTTTGCCTCCACCAACTGAGGGTACTGAGTGCCGCCAATTGCACCGATCTTCATAGTTCCCGGCAGCAGTACGCCGACCGATGACGGACCGACAATTAGAACATTCTTCTTAATGGCTAATGTGCGCAGTTCTAACGAATGAGTTTCAGGTGTTTGCTCCGCGAATATCGAAATGAGTTTCAGGTTCGGTAGTTTTGCGACCGCTTCCTTGGTCGATGACAATACACGGCGAGCCGACTGCACGTTAACCGCGACAGTACATTTGTCTGCCAGTTCCTTTTTCAAATCACTCAGCATTGGCACAGCCGGAATTATCACCTCGTCAGTACCCCAGAAATAGCGTTCCAGTTTGCGACCCTGGACGATAACGGCAATCACGCTCGGTTCAGCGCGGCCAATCATAAAGTCATAGTCCAACATCGATTGGATGACGCCCGGGTGCGAGCCAATCATGATGATCGACGGGCTGGAGGCGCGAAGTTCAGCAATGCTCATGATGCAACCTCTTGAAGCAAACGCCCGACCGCAGCATCAATCGTCGTCTTTTGATCGTAGACTGCGGCAGTCAAACTGAATTTGTCTAGGCACGACTTGATGTTTGCCAGACCCTTCTCTTGGTTCGGCCCGCCACGGCGAACAACCACCTTGATTCCCTGCTTTTTCATCTCGCTGCCATATTCCTCGAGTGCCTTGCAGACACCAGCAAACGTCTTGGCGATGTCAGTAAAGTTAGCGACTGCGCCACCAATAAATAATGCCTTTTTGGGTGCGGTTGAACGCAGTAATGTTCGCAAAACTGCAGCCGTGTAGATGTAAGCTTCCTCCGTGGTTGGACTGCCACTGTACTCACCGTAATTCGCCAGCTGTGTGCCCTGGCCAGCGCTATATATTTCGTCGCAGACGGTTACACTGGCACCGCCGCCAGATAACAGTACGAATAGTGAACCATTCGGGTCAATAACTTGGAATGAAAACGATGCCGGTGACGAATCGTTGAGTGCTGCGATGGTTCGTTCTTCGTCGCTCATCGCCCTAGGTGGGGTGCGAATGTCGTCCTCGCTCCAGGTATTCACCATCAGCGCGGCCGCGTCATCCACCTCAACTGCAACGTCCAGTAGTTGCAGCTTGTCTGTGACGATGTACGGATTAATTTCGAGTAGCGTGAAGTAATTGTCGGTAAAGACTTTCGTAAGCGCTTGTAGCTGCTCAACACTCAGGCTCGTTTTGTCAGCCAGTGCTTTCCAGTCTGTGGCGTCATCAATAGTTTGCGTTACTAGCGAATCGCTATTGTCCTCGATATCAACGCCGCCCTTGGCGCTATAGGTCATGTGCATACCGGTGCCACCTTGCATCAGGCTAATGTATCGCTCATCCGCCTGGTCATGCTCTCGATACGGTTCAACGATGAAATGGTCATAGCCTTTTTGTTTGGTCGTCTCAATCCACGCCGCAACTTCTTTGGCTGATAAATTCAGCCCAACCAGCCCATTCTTGAACCGTTTTTTGACAGCTTGATCAACCTTGACAACAAACTGATCTTTTGGCCTTAGAAGCCTTGCGTCTTCCCAGCCTTCGTACGGAGTACCTAGTGCAGATGTAACAATGTGTTTGGCCTGGTATTCAGATAGTTTTCGGCGAGGCATATATACCTATAGTAATCTGTATTGCGGTGTTTTGCCAGCTGGACAAGGATATAAAACATGCGTTAATCTAATGATTAATGGAATCAGACCTAGCAGTAGAACGACTTCGCTCATATAGCCCCCAGGACGCAGCCGAAATAGGACAGTTATTGCACATCTTAAGCCCTAAATTTCCTAATGCTCCGCCCTCAGATGACCTCCTGCGTGCAATCATTGACTCGCCGCTATGCGAGCAGTTGGTCGCCAGGCTTGATGGCAAGATTGTCGGCATCGCAACGCTCAGCACCACCGTTGGTGTTGGCGTAGGGCATAAAGCATATCTAGAAGATTTCGTCGTTAACCCGGTCCTACAAGGGCATGGCGTCGGCACGGCAATCTGGAATGAAATAACAATCTGGTGCCGTGAAAAGAACATAAAGCTACACTTTACGTCAAACGCCAAACGCGAGGAAGCGCATCGTTTCTATCTGAAGCACGGCGCAAACGTTTACGATACAGTTGTATTTAACTATGACCCCCTCGACTAGTTCGATTGGATCTTTTTGGCGATTTCACCGACGCGTGGACTCAGGTCTTTACGGGCAACGAGCAAACCGTTCTTTGTATTCACAACGACGATGTTATCAAGCCCAATGACGGCAATATGCTTACCTGGCTCTTCGTTACGGATAAAGGCGTTTTCGACTTCAATCTCGTGGATATTCTCACCGTCAAAGTAGTTGTTCTGCTCATCCGACTGATTCGCTTCGTGTAAATCCTTGAAATTCCCCACGTCCATCCAATCAAAGCTAGCGGACACGACTGCCAAACTTTGCGCCTTTTCTATAAGTGCGATGTCGATGACTTGATTATCCAGAGCCAGGTATGCCTGTTTGTAATCCTCGGACGCCGCATC
>JAQGGV010000059.1 GCA_028289185.1 Candidatus Saccharimonadota bacterium | reverse complement strand
TCGAGACAGAACGTGGCGAATCGGTACGTTTTCGTGGTCAGCAATTTCGGACATTCTATGTGACTGATGGACTGATAAAAGTCGCAAACCTCCGCTAGAGCGTCGCAACATCTTCACCAAAATGTTTCTGCAATCGCATAACGATACTACCCTCATGGCGACCAAGTTTTTTGCTGAGTTGTTTGGTTGTTGCACCATTTTGAAAATCCTGTTTCAGGGTGCTGTCGTCCGATTTTTCCCACGGCATATATGCCTTTGGATAGGTCTCGCGCATTTTGGCAATTTTCTCGGACCAAGCACCGCCACCACCAGACTTTTTCTTCACAGGTTCTGGCGTAGGTGCACTGGCGCGTTTTTCGGCTTTTTTGGCTAGGTGTGCGAATCTCTCGGCATCTTCCTCTGACTTTGCCAGCAGCTGCTCGTTGATGACCATCGCGTCCTCGCTGACACGAAGTGCCATACGATTAAGGCCGGCCAGATACAAGTTATTCAGGTTTTTGACACGGCTCAGTGCAACGTAGCCCATACCCTCGACAAATGCTTTACTTAGGTCGATACGTGCCGCATCGAGTGTCATGCCCTGTGATTTATGCACCGTTATAGCCCATGCTAGGCGCAGTGGAATTTGCATGATACTCGCCCGTTTCTTATCACCATCACGTAGCTCCCATGTATCAGGGACCATCGTCATTGTTCTACCACTCCGGAACTCAACAATCGGATAATTCGTCAGCACATCAAAATCCTTGACGATACCCAGGCTACCATTGACGTATTTACGGTCGGCGGCATTTTTGACCGCCATCACCAACGCGCCCTCTTTGAGTTTGAGCGCGGCCGGTGCCAGGACGGACCGTTGCAGGCTCTCGACATAATTTACACCACCCGTCGTTGACTGAGCATAGGTTAATTCATCACCCTCAAGTTGATCAAGTTTTGCTTGATTGATGCGATCAACATTCACGTTGGTCGTATGAAGTTCGGTCAAATCACCCTCGGGTAGTTCAACATCGCCGCGTTCCATCAGCATTTCGGCATGACGACGGCGGATGTCACCTGATCGCATAGCATTCAAGATTTCCAACAGTTGTTCATCATCCTGACGGTGCTGCTCTTGCAAATAGCAAATCGTCGGATCAAGGTCTCGCCAGGCATTGCTATAGACCACAAAACCACCCGCCCGCGAGTCATCACGGTTAATCGGTGGTAGCTGGAAAAAGTCACCCGACATAATAATCTGAATACCACCGAAAGGAACATCGGGCTTTTTGCGTATCAGGCGGCAAGCTTCGTCCACCATGTCCAGACGATAGTCATGCAGCATACTAATCTCATCAATAATCAGGACATCGGTTTTCTCGATAATTTCGCGTCGGCCCTTGCTGACATGGTCTGCAAAACCATGTGGCAGAGAGTCCATAATGCCGATTCCTGACCATGCATGAATTGTTGTTCCACCTAGGTGCGTCGCAGCAAGGCCAGTTGTCGCGGTAACTGACACGTGCTTGCCCTCCGCTTTGGCAATACGAATAAACTGGTTGAGTACGTATGTTTTACCCGCCCCCGCTGGGCCGGTCAACAGTACGCTTTCCCCCATCAACATAATCTCGAGTGCTAACGCTTGATTCACCTATCCAGTATACCAGTTGCGCTTGTTCATCATATTGCTTATGCTATGTAGATGAAACGCTCTCAACATGGTTTTACAGTTGTCGAACTTCTGATTGTTATCATTGTTCTTGGTATCTTGGTCGGTATTAGTGTCACCGCCTGGGTTGGTGCTGGGGCATCCAGTCGCGACAAGGCCCGTGAAATCGACGTTCGCGCCTGGTCTAGCACATTCGACAACTACAAGGGTCGCTTTGGCGTTTACCCAGCGGTACCACTTAATGACGGTACGCCTTTTAGCGCCTGCCTCGGGTCATTCAGTGCCACCAACAACAAATGTGTTGCCTCTGCCGGAGGATCTGGTACATACATTGATGCAACCTTATCTGATTCAACAAACATCGTGGCAAATGTTTCAAAGATTGCCGCATCGCCGGTTAACGGTGGGCCGGTCATCGGTAATGCCGGCAAAATAACGGGGCCTTTCGTCTATATGACGCAGGTTACGACCGGTGGATCCATCGCTGTCACTGCAAAAATCATCGACTTTTTTGAAGGTAGCTGCCCGACGGGCTTCACAAACGAAACAGGTACAGGAACATTTTCAACACTCTTTGGCGCGCTTGGAAGTGCCAAGGCGTGTAGCCTAATCAAGACATTCACCTACAATCCGAATATCTAATTCTCGGGTGTTGGCGGACCGTCAACTGGCGGCGGCAAATTCATTGGGGGCTGCGGCGTGGTTGGTGGTATCGGCAGCGTTGGCGGCGGCATCTTATTCTTGTTCTTGCCTCTTTTCCTGACTGCGATGATAACTCCCCCTGTGACAACCAGTACAATGACACCACAAATGACTGCAATAAGCACCCAGTTGGGAGTCTTTTTAGACGACGCCTGAGCGGCCACATCTGGGAACGAAATTTGGTTATTACCATCAAGCGTGGCGGACGCATAGACCCAATCGTCAATGTAGCGAGCATTACCCCATGAACCGTCATTGTATGCCCAACCATGAACGCCACCAGTGCTATCCGGACAATCGCGACCATCAAGTTTTTTTGTCATGAGCGTCGGGTCAGCCAATGCAGCTAGTTCTGTATCATTCCAGCAAATACCGGTCGTTGGTGCGTTGTCACCGCTTAGGCGTGTCAGCTCAATGCCACCGGTTCTGCCCTCAACATCTGCCGCCACCAAATGGATTTCGGCAACTTTAGTGATGTTAACTTTGATGCCAATCGACTGCGTCGTCGGGATGACCTGCCCTTGCCTATCGGCACCATCGAAATGAATCTGCTGTTGGTCATTGGACAGTTTTTTCATCTGTTCATTCAGTGTGACATCGCTTTGGCCATCAAAACTACCATCGCCATCAGTGTCGATTTTAACTTGGTATTGACCTGTGAAATTATGCAAATAGAACGATATCGTACCAGACTGTTGGTCCCTGGAATTATCCGACTGGAAATGCAGCCCGCTGACATTTGGATGGCTAATGTTTGGACGCACCCAGTCGGTCTTGCCATCCCATTTTGTGGCCGATGTTGGCAACTCGCCGGATGGCTCCTCAAAGAACAATTTATAGCCGTTACCACAGGTGCCCAGGGCTGGCGAGAACTTCGCATTACTGACATCAGTACTCTGGTAAGCGGAGACACAGTTCATGCCGCTGCGCAAGCCGATGGAATCCGCTGAAAGCGTCGAAATCTGACCATTATAGCCATACTCTGTCGACTTATAAATATAGCCGTCCTCGCTAATGTAGTAGTATTTCAGATCGTCCAGAAAGGTTGCAGGCGCTGGCTGGCGAATAGCGTACTGCTCTGTCCAGATGCGACCATGTTGCTCGCCGGTACTACCATTCACCGTAATGTTCCAGTTGAACAAGTTTTTTGCCCATTTCACAACTGGCGACACTTCGTCATATGTACGGGCGTTCGCTGGCACCATAAACTGCACTCGCCATATGCCGGACTTCTGCGCGGTCTGAGCCGCAAAAGCGCAGCCTTGCCCGATTGGCACGTCCTTACTCATAACGCATGTTTGCTGTTGAATACTCGGGCCATCAATCGTAACCGTTACATCTCCACGCACGGTATCAAATGGCTCATCCTGATTAACACGCGTGAATGATGCTCCGATTGTCTCGCCGGCCTTTACGTAGGCATAGAAGGTGTTGTCAGCACTAATAAATAATTTCGAGTCGTTCGTGAGAGCATGCGCAAAGGTTTGCCCACTCAGGGTGAACAAAAGTGATAAAAGTAGTGCCATACCCACACGTCGCATACCTCATAGCATAACCGTGATGAGCCAAAAAGAAAAGCCTACTCTAAAGAGATAGCTATGGGGTCACCGTCGACGAAGTTCACTCCATCAAATAGTTCGAGTGTTTCAAGGGCGATTTTGTAAATCAAATGTTTGTTGGTACCGGCTTTGATTCGTTCAAAGAGCCCCTCGGCGATATTCTGATGCTTTTTGTTGTAGCGCTTTATAACGTCCTCGAGTTCCTTGTCATTTATCACGACGCTGGCATAACCCGTAAACTGCAAGCCGATGACGGGCTGGTCAAGTTTGACGGCAATCGCCCCAGCAGCACGAAAATCAATTTCGATATCATGACTATGGCGACGCCGTGGTTCGCTCATCCAATAGATGACCGACAGGTCTTCTGTAGCGACACAGTATACGCTGACAACCTTTGGCATAGCCTCGTGAATTGTTGCAATCTGCATCACATTGGCTTCAAGCAGGTACTGAGTTGTGAGTTCCTTGGCGTCCATCTATTCGACTTTCTGTGGCGCGTGCAGATGCATTTCGCGGGCTTTATTTGCCCACGTATCGGCTAGCTCATTACCAAAATCACCCTCATGTCCACGAACCCAATTGAGCGTTGCGTTCGATGAATTATATAGCGGATAGACTGCTTGGACGATATCAAGATTTTTGATTTCACCGCCCTTTTTCTTCCAGCCCTTCGCTTCCCAGCCGGGGGCCCACTTTGTAATGACGTTGATCCAGAATTCGCTGTCGGTGTAAATTGCACATTCATCACCCTTGCTATCCTCAAGTGCTGCTTTAATTGCCAAACCTTCCATGCGGATATTGGTTGTTTCTTTTGTGGGCTCGCCACCAACAATATATGGCTGATTGTCACGTATCACAGAATAGCCTCCGGGGCCTGGATTTGGACTCGCGCTGCCATCGGTGTAGTAAATTATCATTCCTTTTAGTATAGACTACTTCGGCAAATCCGGCTCAAGCGGTATAATAAGCGAGTATGAATGTTGAGGTTATCAAAACACAGGCTGTTCGCGCCGCCCAACTGTCACTGACAGACCTACTGGATGAATCAATCCAGTCGCTCAGTGATAGTAGTGTGGTTGTCATCACGTCCAAGATTGTTTCGCTCTGCGAGAATGCCGTCGTGCCTATGGATGGCGGTGACCGCGAGGCTTTGATTGTCCAGGAAGCCGACCTGTATCTGCCCAAAACACTCAGTCAATATGGGCACCACTTTAGTGTCAAGTACAACACGTTGATTGCTAGCGCAGGTATTGATGAATCAAACGGTGACGGGTTCTTTATCCTATGGCCGCGTGACCCATGGAAAACAGCCGAGGACGCACGGGTCTATCTAGAGAAAAAATTCAATGTAAAAAATATCGGTATCCTGATTAGCGATAGCACCTGCCAGCCGCTCCGACGAGGCACAATAGGTATTTCGCTTGCTCATAGTGGTTTTAATGCGCTCAATGACTATATCGGTAAACCAGACATTTTTGGACGGCCCTTTAGCGTCAGTACATCCAACATTGCCAACGGCCTGGCCTCTGCTAGTGTCGTCGCCATGGGAGAAGGAGCCGAGCAAACTCCACTGGCTATTATCTCGAATGTGCCATTTGTGAATTTCACAAACAGCGCACCATCAACTGATGAGATTAATGAGCTCAACATATCACTCGAAGAGGATCTATTCGCTCCATTCTTTAACGCTGTCGAGTGGAAAACCGGCAATTCAGGCAACTAAGCCGCAGTAACAAATTCCGGATAGTCACTATCTTCGATTGGTAAATGCAATCGTTGGCGTAGTCGCAATTCGACAGGACGCTGGAACCGTCGAACATTCGGATCATCGCCCTCACCTCTTCGTGGTAGCAAAACACTTGGTGCACCGGCCTTATTCGCTGACCAGACATCTTTCATCATCTGATCGCCAATCATGAGCACTCGACTACCAACCTCCTGCTGGATCAGCTCTAGCATATCCGATTTTGGTTTGCGATATTTTTTGGGATTGTCACCTCCAGATACCATTTCAGGCGTGATAACCTTCATACCAAGTTCGCTATGCTCGTACATACCCCTGAGTGTATCGACTCGTGCATTGTACGAATTTGTTACAACATACAGCCGAATACCCGCCCGTGCCAATGTCATATATGTCTCTCGTACGGAATCCTCAATGAACTCTGCATGGTAATCCGTTCCCGTTCCATCGGAATCAACTGCTATTGCATCAATATCGCCCAGCCCACTTGCTTCTAACGCCTCTGGCGTCACGCCTTCTATACTTCGAACGATATGTGTTGGTCGGAATCGGCCTAGGACTTCACTCATGGGTTACTATACTTACTTTCCGTATCTGTTGATGTAGTAGACGATGCTGGCCGAAATCAATGCGACGAAGACAAGCAGAACGTTTACTACCACAACCAGCACGCGGCTCGTGTCATCAATAGTGTCATAAACGGTCGATAGAACTGCGACCATAGCCAGTGACAAAAGTGCAATACACATATGTGCCAGGGCGAGTTCCCGTCGCAAAACTTTTTCATTCTTGTGTCTGAACCGTGCAAATAATTTATGCATATCTACTTTCCACCTGCCCTCAGGGCTTTAATCGTTTCCTTTACAATATGGGAGCCGATCTCGTCAGCTTCGTCAAATGTTGCCCACTTGGCTTCGCTGTGTTCGCTACTAATTGCAATGTCATCACCGTCAAACGATAACTCAACAGCATGTACTAACAGCAGTAGTCCGCCTCCGTTATCAAGTGTTACGTCAGGCACGCGAAAGTCACAAATGACATTACCGATGCCGACAATCGTCGCATTTGGTAATTCCTCTGCAATCTCGCGCGTCAGTGTCTGTGTAATCGATTCATTGTCATCGATTCGCCCACCAGGCACATCCCAAAAATTTTTGGTCGCGTGCTTCACGATTAGCAACTTTTCGCCACGCACAACCGCCGCTTTTACTCCCACATTGAATAATGTAATTGCCATATATCTACTGTACCATTGCTGCTACGTACTAGAAATTGCCAAATCCGAGAATATTACCGTCTGGATCCTTGAACCAAGCCGCCCTATTGATGTCACCCATGTGATAAATATCGTTTTTTCGTGCAGCGTGTGGCAAGTCATAATTTTTCTCGAACGTTACTCCGTGAGCTTTTAAGTACTTCACGACGGCATCAACATCATCAACAGTCCACCAAGCACAGGTCGCTTGGCTTGCCCCAGCTGTAGCTGACTCGTGAATAGCAATAAAACCACCGTCACTTTCGAGTACGACTCCTTCAGAATTTTTCAAAGCGATTTTCAATCCCAAGATTTCGCAATAAAAAGCCACCGCGTTTTCGAGGTCATGGACTGCAATTGGGGTAATGACTTTGTTATTTCCGAGCAATAGAAATTCTCCTATCGCCTATTATATGCACACTCAGCATAAAAAGTTTCGTTAATTAGTTATTTTAGTGACTCGATGGAAACGCGTGTCTGCTCTGTTGTGTCGCGGTCACGGATGGTAACAGCATTATCCTCGAGAGTTTCGAAGTCGATGACGACGCAGTGTGGTGTACCGATTTCATCTTGACGGCGGTAGCGTTTACCGATGTTACCGTTGTCGTCCCACAGAACGTTGCCGTGTTTCTTTTTGAGTATCTGGTAGACTTCGCGCGCTTTGGCGACAAGTTCTGGCTTGTTTTTCAGTAGTGGTGACACGCAGTATTTCACCGGTGCTAGGTGTTCTGGGAACTTCATGACAATGCGTTTTTCGCCATTAACTTCGTCCTCGGTGTAGGCTGCAGCTAGGACGGCCATGACGGCCCGCTCGACACCAAACGATGGTTCGATAACATGGGGAACAAATTTTGTGTTCGTTCCCTTGATGGTGTATTCCATGCCCTTGCCCGCGTTATTCTGGATGTTCATAAGGTCAAAATCGGTACGGTATGCCAAACCCAACAATTCCTCTTTGCCGATTGGGAAATCGTATTCAATATCAATCGTTCGCTTGCTGTAATGGGCGCGGTCGGTGTCTGTGACCTCTAATTCGTGGACCTTATCGGCTGGTAAGCCGAGGGCATCCAAAAATTCGTGAACATTACCTAGTAGGGCCTCGAACGACTCTTCCCACTTGCTAGGGTCAACGAAATATTCGATTTCCATTTGTTCAAACTCGCGTGAACGAAAGATAAAATCGCGCGGACTAATCTCATTTCGAAAGGCTTTTCCTTGCTGCGCGATACCAAATGGAAGATCTGGATAAAAATTGTCTACAACATTTTTGTAATTGGTAAAGATACCCTGAGCAGTTTCTGGTCGGAGATAGCTGACAGAATTCTCGTCGAACGTTGCACCGACATGTGTGGTAAACATCATATTAAAGGTTCGTGATGGACTGAGTGGATTGCCATCTGGGCTTTTGATGCCCTTTTCAATAATCGCCCCGTCCATTTGTTCCATTGATAGACCATCAGGGTCGACACCGTTGTCCTTCAGAATGTGATCGGTGCGAAAACGTCGGTGATTGATTGTGTCTTCGGTCAGCGGATCGACAAACGTATCCACATGACCACTCGCCTGCCATACTTTTTGATTCATCAGAATGGCCGCATCAACACCATACATATCCTCGCGATCATCAACGAACATCTTCCACCACAACTGCATGATGTTGCGCTTGAGTGTGACACCGAGTGGACCGTAGTCCCATGTACCGCTGAGTCCGCCATACACATCAGAACCTGGGTAAATAAAACCTCGGCGCTTAGCCAAGCTGACAATGTTTTCCATTTCCACGTTCTTCTCTGATTTATCGCTCATACTGGGGTAGATTATACCACAGTTTCAGAGGTGGGCGTATTATTTAAACGCGGTTTGCAGCGCGGCGTGCTGACGTGCAACATACAGACTATCGGCTAGGTATTCCCCCATCCCGCCGACCTGCAGAATCACGCTCAGTGGCTTCACAGAAACAAGTCGTAATATCTTAATATGATCAGAAGTTACGAGACCGTTGTCGTCCTGAGTAAAGCCCTTTTCCTGGGAGTCATAACGATATTTTTTGCCCTCTTCCAGCCGCTCACCTTTATAATCCCGTACGCTGTTAAGTTCGTCACCCAAAAGCTGCGCTACTCGCACGTAGAACCACGTTTGCACCAGCATAAGTGGCACTGATAGCACGTCCAGGGCCGCCAGGACCTCGGCAACAATGTCATACCACTCGGATTCATCCAAACTGGCGCTGGCCCGTGTGACCTGCCCCAGCGTCTCGTAGGCAAACTGCATGCGGTCGTAATCCTCTAGGATATGCCGATAGAATGTTACCAGTCGTGATGATGTCAGCACACCCAAATTACCTTTGCCCTCGCCGACAACAACATCACATAGCGCAAATAGCTCGATACCGCCGGCAAGCTTTGATTTTTCCTTGCGTACGCCGCGCGCCATGACACTCATTCGTCCATTCGGAGTTAATAGGTCAAGTATGCGGTCTGCTTCGCCAAAATTGGTTCGCCGCAGCACGATTGCCCGACTGCGAGTCGTTTTCATGCGAGCGCACTCCGGACCGCTGCCGCCAAATCATCTGGCAACATCGAGGTACTATTTATCAGTTGCCGCACACCGTACGGTCGCAATTCCTCGATTTCTAAATTATGCAGG
>JAQGGV010000030.1 GCA_028289185.1 Candidatus Saccharimonadota bacterium | reverse complement strand
TGAAAGCCGCGTCGCCGAAATCGAAGACGTCCTATTAAACGCCTCAATCATCACTGCTAGTAAAAGCACCAGCGTCAAGCTTGGCAGTAAAGTCGAACTAAAAACCGGCAAAAAGAGTGTGACGTATCATGTTGTTGGACCAGTCGAGGCCGACCCACTCGGTGGCAAGATTAGTAACGAATCACCAATTGGCCTTGCACTTATGGGCAAAAAAATAGGTGACATTGCCACCATCACGACGCCCAAAGGCGATATCAAGTACGAAGTTGTCAAAGTCGGCTAATCTTAGCTAACTAATCTATTACCAAATCGGAGTAGGCCAGAAACGCCTGCAATTGAATGGCGCGCCGGCATTTCGTGAGCACGAAGCGTTTGTTCTGCGCCAATCTTTTCATATATACTAGCTTGCTCTGCGTCGAGCGCCGCACGTTGTGCTTCTAGTTCTGCGAGTTGACGACGCAAAAGATCCTCATTTTTGTGAGAGTTAAGCAGTAGTTCCGCATCAACATCTTGCTTGAGGCTCACTCGTTTCAAATCCTCGATAACTTCCAAGGCTCCCTGTGCGACTTCTGGATCAAGTTCATAGACACCATCCCCAATTTCACCAGCCGATGCTGCTGAATGAACGGCTGCTTCGAGAATATCCAAGACCCTTCCCTTAACCTCTGGGTTACTTGCAACCGTGAAGGCTTTGACGAGTGCCTCTACTCCCTCATTTGGAGTGGTTGAGCCAAGTTGTCCATTGATTGCAAGTTCGGCGTAGTCAGCGGTATGTGCTACGGCCTGGTCAATTCTGTCGGTTGCTGCGTCACTATCGCCGTAGTGAACGGCGATTTTCTCGTAAAGAGAAACAATATCCAGCGGATTGCTATCGTGAATTTCCTCGACAAGCTTAAAGGCCTCATCGAGGTTTGGAGCATGTGCAATTCGTTCCTCGATTTCAGCAAGCTGCTCACCGGTGACAGCAGCTACGACGAATTCATGCCGGTAAGGGTTGTAGTCCAAAATGCGCTGACTCATAGCATCTGAGTCGAGTTCTTCTGGCAGCGGGTTGACCTCTTGGCTGTACGCAAGTTCGCGTACGAGTAGTCCACCCGTAAGCTCCTCTCCCATGTCGTGTTTGCCAGTTGTTTCCAGGTCGTCGGACGATGCTGGCATGAGTCCTGTTTGTGCGAGTACTTCACGCATTATTTGTTTCCTCTTTTTGTATTAAAAAAACCAGTCGTTTCAGGCTGGCGGAGTAGGCTTTGAGCAGTAGATGTCGTATGAGCGGTGGTTTCTTGTGTTTTCGAATCTGTTTTTATCATGCCTGATACCATCTATGCTATATTTACTATTCGATTCTGCCACCATATTAGCACTATAAGCGTTTTGACGCAACACTTTTATAACCCCCATGAGTTATGCAATTGTGAAAAGCCTTACACTTTTTTCATTTGACCTCTGTTAACCGCCAAATAGTGTATAATGCTTGTATATGGCAACACTTCAGGATTACAGGGATGAACGGCTCCGAAAGCTGCAGGAATTACGCGATTTGGGCATCAATCCATACCCGGCGGATTCGCACCGTACGCACGAAACGGTGACTGTCGTTACTGATTTTGAGAAACTTGAGGGCCAAACCGTCACCGTCACCGGTAGGGTGATGGGAATACGCAAGTTCGGCAAGCTAGCATTTATCGTCTTGCAGGATCAAACCGGTCAGGTGCAACTCTTTTTGCATGCCCCTGATGTTGCGGCACTCGACGCCACAACGGGCTTTATCGGTATGAGCGAACTACCGCTGTTGGACAGCGGCGACTTTATCGAGGCAACTGGTGAGGTACTGAGGACAAAAACCGGCGAAATCTCTGTCGGCGTCAAAACACTGCGGCTGCTGACAAAAGCCCTTCGACCACTTCCAACCGAACTGACCGACAAGGAGCAACGCCTGCGTCGTCGCTACGTCGATATGGCGGTCAACAAGGATGTTCATGAACGCTTTAAACGCCGCAGTCATTTCTGGCAGGCGACCCGTGAGTTTTTGAACGAACAGGGCTTCCTCGAAATCAACATCCCAGTCCTGGAAACGACTGCTGGCGGGGCCGATGCCACGCCATTTGTGACCCATATGGACGCACTCGATCAGGATTTCTACTTGCGTATCAGTCACGAACTGCCGCTCAAGCGCCTGCTGGTTGCTGGTTACGAAAAGGTTTTTGACATCGGTCCACGATTTCGTAACGAAAACTACAGCGACGAACACTTGCCAGAACATGTCGCCATGGAGTGGTACTGGGCCTATGCCGACTGGGAGAAGGGTATGGAGCTGACCGAGCAAATGATTCGCACCATCGCCGACAAAACCTGGGGTACACGCCAGTTTACGCTAGCCGATGGCAAGACTGTTGATTTTGGTCAGGACGGCGAACATTTCCCTCGAATTAGCTTTGTTGATGTGCTCAAAAACGAATTTCAGATAGATGTCTTTGAATCACCGATCGAGGACATCGCGGCCAAGTTAAAAGAGCATAACCTAGAGGTTGAAAAACAAGACAATCGCCAGCGCAGCCTGGATAAACTCTGGAAGAAATACCGTCGTACCATCGCCGGGCCGGCATTTTTGGTTGATATGCCGACGTTTATGCAGCCACTCGCCAAGGTTCAGCCGGGCAACCCAGCACTGACCGAGCAGTTCAACCTGGTATTTGGCGGCAGCGAGATGTGCAAAGCTTTTTCTGAACTTAATGACCCCATCGATCAGTACAACCGTTTCCTGGAGCAGCAAAAACTCCGCGATGCTGGTGATGACGAGGCCCAGATGATGGACATCGACTACGTCGAAGCGCTTGAATATGCCATGCCACCAGCTTGTGGTCTGGGCTTTTCGGAACGTGTTTTCTGGTCACTCGAGGGTGTCTCGGCTCGCGAAGGAGTACCATTCCCGGCCCTCAGAAACGAAATCGACGAAACGACCAAATCGCTTTACCCAGATTTGAAGATAGGGTAGCGCGTGGCCACGCCGTACGAACACGCATATTTCGACGGCAAAGTTATCGCTTTTAAGGATGCCAATCTGTCCATTGCCAGTTCTGCGGTCCTGTATGGACTGAGCGTCTACACTGTTTTCCATGTTTCTGTCCAGGTAGGGAAGTACCGGGCGTTTCGTCTGGAGCAGCACTACAACCGGCTACGCTCATCGGCCAAAATCATTGGTTTAGATTGGCCAAAAGGGCTTGATTTTGCCTCGTTCCAGCGTGATATGAAGCAGCTTCTGATGGCTAACAAACCGCTAGAATCGGTCTTTGTTCGCGCCACCATCCACGCAGACGGTCTCCTACCGGGTACGCGTGCCAGAGGCGTCCATACACAGCTGAGTGCATTTATGTACCCTGCTACTGCCATCATGAAGTCATCTGGTGTTCGATTGAAGACCAGCCAGTGGCGCCGCATTCCAGACAACAGTATTCCGTCGCGTGCCAAGGTTAATGGCGCCTATGTTAACTCGGTCCTGGCGCACCAGGACGCACTCGATGCTGGTTACGATGACTGTATCTTCCTGGATACACTGGGTCACGTTTGCGAACTGGCAGCAGCCAATATCTTTATGGTGCGCGAAGGCGTGCTCATTACACCAGACACTAGTAGTGATCTGTTAGAGGGCATCAACCGCCGGGCAATTCTGGAATTCGCCGAGGCCGAGGGCATCCCAACGCACGAGCGTTCGGTTGATTTGACAGAGCTCTATATCGCCGATGAAGTATTCGTCTGTGGTACGTCAGCCTTTGTTGCCAGTGTCTCAGAAATTGACGGTCGCTCTATCGACGGTCCAGGCCCCATCACACAAAAAATCGCCGCTCTGCATGCCAAGGCACTACGTAGCGGCGATTCGTTGTAGGGTAGTTTATTCTTCTTCGTCGAGATCACTTGACTCGATGTATTCACCGAGAACAATGGCTTTATTATTCTCAATGATTTCAGGGTAGTCAGGCACTCGATCGACGACCCAGGTAGCTAGTTCGTCCTCAGAGGCGGTATCCTGCATATCTGCAAGTTTGGCAACGTCATCGGGCGTGAGTGATTCGATAATCTCTTCGCCAATCAGGGATGCGACCTCTTCGTTCAACTCGTCGAGGAGTTTTTTGAATGCTGCATCATCTAGCTGAACGCCAATGTCTACAAGCTCGTCTTTCGTGATGTATCCGTCATTCATAGTTATGCTGCCTTTCGTTGTACAGATGCTATATCTTCATACTGAGTATATGGGTTTGGTTCATCTAAACTGATGTCACCGGCGTTTGAGCCGCCTACCTTGTAGCGTAGCTCAAGTGACTGCACAGGTCCAATCTTGCCGATGCCTGGAAGCTCAGCTTCCTCACCAATTGTCAGGTCAATATCATCAGCTGGTAATTCGTATGCAGTGCTTGTCGCCTTATCAATTATATAGCCTTTTACGAGACCATACTCTTTGCCGTCCGCGGTTTTGATGATTCCGGCGTCTTCAAGGTCAAAATTACTTGCGTATTTATGCTTGCTGCCAGGCCCAATAGGGACTTTATCGCCAACTGCGCGGAAGAAGAGGGACTGTTGACCATCGTTATATTCGATGATTTCTTGATCTTCAAACGTTTCTTTTTCACTGTCCTCTGTGGCAGCTTCTGGGACTTCACCACGTCGGTTAAGGGCATCAGCGGCCGCGACAACGTCAGTATCTTCCTGATCATGTGCTGCACTAATCATGCTGTCGACAGGGTCGGTATCAGCGTTATACTGGTCATTTGTAACACTTCTCTTTAGTAGATCGGCTGCTTTAGGGCCAACGGTCTTGAGTTTGCGCAGGGCATTACCAACGCGGCCCTTGTTCACAACACCATCTTTGATGTCGTTGTTATATTTCAAGACTTCAGCTTCACGTTTGTCCTGAGCCTTTTTCCCGGCTGCTTCTGCGCGAATACGCTTTTTCTCGGCACGTCGTTCAGCTTTGGCAGGCTTGGCTGCTTTGTAACGTTCGCGGCGTTCCTTGAGACGTTCACGCCAGCCCTTTTTCTTTTCTTTTTTCTCGGGTACATCGTCAACATCAGCTTCACCGTTTCTGACACGATCGAATAGGGCAGAGAGCTCACGATGAACCTCGGCGTTCAATGCTTCGTACTCTGGAGTACCAGGCGTGTGTTCGGCTGCGTTTGACGAGGCGCTTTCACCCTCGTAAGCGGGAAGGTTGGTTGGGTCAAGGTTGGCAGGACTACCACTAAGTGCGTCGCTGAATTGGCGGATAGCATCTTCGGCTTTACGGCTACGTTCAGCGGCCTTGTACTCTTCTTGCACGCCCTGGAGCTCTTCGAGTCGAACGTTTTTGGAGAGTCGACCAGTCTTGCCGTCGTGAGTACTGCCGCTATCAATAGAGACACGGTAGCTTCCGTCTGGGTTTACGGCATTAACTTTCCAGCCCTCTTCGATTGGGCCGGTTTGTGTGCGGTCGATTTTACCGTCCTTGTAGACGTTACGACGAACGACGACTTCTTGGCCAATTTTGAAGCCTTCTTTGCTTTCGACGTCTGCTTCTGGAGTCTTTGATGGTTCCGCTTCTTTTGCATTTGCAGGAGCAGCTTCAACATCGTCGTCCGTGTCTAGCGCAGATTTGGTGGCAGTTTCGCCAAGGTTTTTGACTGCTTCGAGCTTTTCTGCGTTTGATAGTTCATCATCGTTCAGAATCTCGGCTTTTTTGGCAGCAAGTGAGTCAGCCTCGGTGGCTGGTGTGGCGGTTACGTCATCTTCATTGGTTTGGGCAGGTGCCTCAGCAGGAGTCTTTGTCGTATCGGTTGGTTCTGATGGAGCGCCATCAAAAAGTGCGAGCACGTCCTTTGTTGCCTGAAGCTTTGCTTGTTTGGCGTCACGCTGCTCGGTGAGGTGATCACGCAGGTCATTGTGAAGGTTACGAAGAAGTTCGGTATTGTTTGCTGGTGATTCAACACTCTCGACTACGTCTGTTTGTTCTGGAAGGTATTCGTTTAGTCCATCGACTTGACCTTGAAGTTCGTCGCGATGCTCCTGGAAGCCTTGGTGAAGGTTATTACGCAGTGCATTCATTGCGTCGCCGTAGTGATTGGAAGGTGCTTGTTCGCTCATAGTGGTGGGTTGCTCGTTGTTTATGTTGTTTATTACTGAAATAACATTAGCATAAGTTTTATAAAAAGTCAATGATATGTTATGTTGTTTCAGTTAATTGTCAGGTGGTGGGAGTAGGCTGGTAGCAAGGAGAGTCTATGTCAGACAAGGATGAAATAGTGGAAGAGAAGCAAAGAGTGAGCGTGGTAAAAGCGATGCCACCGTGGCGATTGATCACTGTGGGAGTGTTTGCAACGGTGGTTGTGGTGGCAGTTATGATTGCAGGCTGGATGTTTATATTGTTACATCACCAGGCGCGGCCTGGTATGATGAATCGTTTTGACGGGCTGAGCCAGTCATCGACAGGTCCTGGTGGATTTATGGGTAGAGGAGGCATGCGTCACGGTGGCGGTGGCGGGACCATACAACAGTCGGCTGCCCGCGGTGTTGTAACAGCGGTAAACGGCGACACGATTACCGTCAGCGGTGAGGGCAAACAGGTGACGGTGACCAAGAGTAGCTCAACCACTATTAGTGGTGATAAGACCGATGTGGCGGTCAATGATACGGTTGTTGTCTATGGGACGACCGGCAGCGATGGTACGGTTAGTGCAACGCAGATTCTTGTCCATAATCTCGCGCCAACGAGTGGAGCAGGCGCCAACGCAGATGATAGTTTTATGACCCCCGGTGCATAGCGCCTGAAGTAGCGACGAGACCTTGACGTGCTTGCGGATATTGCTATACTAAATATAGCAATAAGAAAGGGTAGTTATGACGGAAATCGCTGTATTTGTCGGTAGTCTGAGGAGTGGATCGCTGAACAATAAACTGGCACATAATCTAGAAAAACTTGCCCCCGAGGGCGTGAGGTTCAACTACGTGGATTTGAATCTCCCTCTCTATAACGCTGATGTTGAAGAGGCGAACTACCCAGAATCGGCACAAAAAGCCAAGGATATTGTGGCGGCCAGCGATGGCGTACTAATCGTTACTCCAGAGTATAACCGGAGTGTTCCTGGTGTCCTGAAAAACACCATGGATTGGATTAGTCGGCCGCACGGCACGAATTCATTTGACGGCAAGCCACTAGCGCTGGCGGGTGCATCGGGTGGACCAATTGGTACGGCAGTCGCGCAGTCTGACCTGCGACATATTGCCGGCTATTTGAATATGCGTTTGCTGGGCCAGCCCGAGCTATATTTTAATCTTGCCAATGATAAGTTTGATGAGAATGGCCAGGTCGTTGACGAGTACAAGGGGAGGCTTGAAAACTATATGCAAAGCTTTGTCGATTTCGTCCAGAAACATTAGTCGCTACCCCATCAGATTTGCTATGATGAATGCATGAAACGTTTCGTTGGGGGACTGCTGGTTATTGTCGTTGCCGCTCTTGGTATGACAAGTGTTGCGTCGGCATCGACCGATGATTTTGTCTTTAAGTCATTCCATGCGGATTACTACTTGGGGGCGGACAGCGACGGACGATCGACACTAAAAACGGTCGAGACGCTGGTTGCCGAGTTTCCTAAATACGACCAGAATCATGGCATAGAACGAGCAATTCCAAAGAGTTATGACGGGCATACGACGAGTCTCAAAATTGCATCGGTCACAGACGGGACAGGCAAGGCACTGCCCTATACGACCTACGACGACGATAGCGGCAATGAAGTTGTGCGAATCGGTGACGCCGACACGTATGTTCATAACGAGCAGACATATGTGGTTACGTACGCGCAACGTGACGTGACGAAGTATTTTGCGAATGTGCCCGATCACGAGTTTTACTGGGATACGAATGGGACACAATGGGGGCAGGCGTTTGCGGACGTGAGCGTAACAGTTCATACCGACAAAAACATCCAGCCAACGCTGAACAAGAAAGTTGCCTGCTATCAAGGCTATGAAGGTTCGACGCAACCCTGCGATATAAAAGAGGGGGCCGATGGAACCATCACGGCGAGTAGTAAAGCTCTGGCGCCAGAGCAGAATATGACGATTGCCATTGGATTTACGGCCGGAACATTCCGCGCCTATCAACCGTCGCTATGGGAGATAATCGTTGGACTGTGGTTGATTTCGCTGGTTGTCACCTCTGTACTGGGCATTGTGGCAATTGTATGGCTGTCAACTCGATATCGGAGGCTGAGTAATCGCAACAGAGAGCTGCCGCCGATTCCGGTCGAGTACATACCACCATCAAAAACCAGCGTGCAGGTAGCGGCGCAGATAGGGGATGGGACACGGGCGACGACGACGGCACAGATTATGGACCTGGCAGTGCGACACTATATTACGATTTCACAGACGTCCGAGAAATCGCTGTTTAAGGCGGCTGAGTATGATTTAGAAATCGTGAAATCGATGGATGATTTGTTGGACGAGGAACGTGATTTCGTACTAACACTGTTTAGTAGTTGGGACATCGGAACGATATTACGGAGCAAGTCGCTCAAGAAAAATTATTCGATTGGCACGCAGTTGCAGGCTGGTACGCAGCTACTCATAAAGAGAATCAAGGGTGATTATGGATATCGTGCGAAAAATGTGGATGTTTCGCGTTCGTTCAAAAAATCGGGGCTAGTACTGGTGATTTTGGGCATCGCGACAGTGTCGCCGGTGTTATTTGTTGCCGGGGTGGTTGCATATGGTATCGCTTGGACGATTACGCCACTGACGGATAAAGGTTTGGACCTGCGGCGCTACTTGGCGGGGCTGAAGGTATATATAGAACTGGCCGAAAAGGACCGCATAAAAGCGTTACAGAGTCCCGAGGGTGCCGAAAAGTCAGGCGTGAAAATTAAGGGCGATGGCGACAAGAAATTGATTCATTTGTACGAGCGAGTCCTACCGTATGCCGTGTTGTTTGGCCAAGAGAAAGAATGGAACAAGCAGCTGGCGAACCGTTACGAAACGGCCGGGCAGCAACCTGATTGGTACGTTGGTCAGGGTGCCTTTAATGCAGTAGTCTTTACGGGCGCGATGAATGACTTTAGCAGTAGCATGAGTAGTTACGGTTCGTCGACGAGTTCGTCATCTGGTGGGTCTGGTGGCGGTGGCTTCAGTGGCGGCGGAGGTGGCGGCGGAGGTGGCGGCGGCTGGTAGGCCGTGCTACTATAAACATAAGGGGAAAACAGCGTGATTGAAGTTCGGAGTGTGAGTAAAACCTATGGCAAAAAATCGAATGTCTTTGTGGCACTCGATGATGTCAGTTTTGAGATTCCGGATGGTGCTAGTATTGCAATCCTGGGCAAATCTGGCAGCGGCAAATCAACGCTCATGCACGCCATGAGTGGTCTGGATCGACCCGAAAAAGGCCAGATTGTCGTTGATGGCGAGGACATCTTGAAACTGAAGCGCAAGGCGGTCGACCACTTTCGTGCGACCGAAATGAGCTTTATTTTCCAGTCGTTTTTTGTGCAAGCGAACGAGACTTGTTATGACAATGTCAGTCTGCCACTCGAAATCGCGCGAGTACCAAAACGTGAGCGCAAGGAAAAAGTTTTACGAGCGCTCAAAGCAGTCGAACTTGATGACAAGATTAAGTCAAAGGCCCGTAATTTATCGGGTGGCCAAAAACAACGTCTGGCGATCGCGCGGGCGATTGTGAATCAGCCAAAAATTTTGTTTGCGGACGAGCCGACGGGGAATTTAGATAGCACGACGGGTGAAACTATCGAGAATTTACTTTTTGCCTATAACAAAAAGTTTGGTACGACGCTGATTATAGTGACGCACGATGATGATTTGGCCGAAAAGTGCGATATACAGATACGTATTAAAGATGGCAAGATTGAATCAACCACGAAGTCAAAACCGTCCCAAAAGGCAACAAAAGATGGAGCGCATAAAGTACCGCTTGGCCACCATCGGAGGATTCAGTAATGAAACGCCGTGACATCATCCGACGTGCTGGACGAAGTTTGCGTCAGGCGAAAACTAGGACGTTGCTAACGAGTTTTGCGATTGCGGTTGGCGCCTTTACGTTGACGGTTTCGCTGGCGGCTGGTGAGGGCTCAAGACAGTACGCCAACAAACTTATCGGGTCGAACATTAACCCCCAGGCGCTATTTATCGTGAAGGACAAGAACTTCTTTGGTGGTGGCCAGAGCCAATCAGGTCTGCGTGACTATGATCCAAACGCCACGACTAATCGTGCCGGTGTGGCAATTAAGCAATTGACGCAGGACGACGTGACAAAGTTGCAAAAACGCAGTGATTTAACGGATGTACAGCCACTCTATCAGCTGACGATTAAATACCTGGTCGTTGCGGGCAGTGACAAGAAGTTTACGGCTGATGTATCGCGCTATGACGATACAGTTCGTAATGAATCATCGAGTGGTAGTTTACCACCGCTTGGACAGCAGATTGGCGACGATGAGCTGGTGATGCCGCAGTCGTTTGCCGATACACTTGTGAGTGAAAATGTCATCAAAAACAGTGCTGATATCATCGGCAAAAAAATTACACTGACGGTCACTAAACCATCGCAGCAGCCAACTGACGCTCAGATTAAACAGGCGCTGACAAGTAAAAATCCAACGGCTGCAATTGCGCAATTAACGAACGGTGTGTCAAAGGATGTGAGCTTTGTCGTGAGTGCTCTGACCAAACAGTCATCGACGAACTTGTCGTTTACGTCGGCGGTTCAGATAGCACCAAGCCAAGCACAGCAGTTGTTTGATTACACGACGCTGGGGACGAGCAACTACCAAAAATATGCTGCCGTGACTGCGCTGGCCAGCGGCTCGAATAAGCCAGAGGATGTCAAAGCAGCACTTGCGCAGGCTGGCTATCCATCGCAAACTGCACATGATTTGCAGAACTTACTGTTTACGATCGTGAACATTTTGCAGGGGATTGTGGCGGGCTTTGGCGTGTTGGCACTGTTTGCCAGCGTCTTTGGTATCATCAACACTCAGTACATCAGCGTACTGGAGCGAACGCAGCAGATTGGCCTGATGAAAGCACTAGGCATGCCAAACAAGGATGTCGCAAAGCTGTTCCGCTACGAGGCGGCTTGGATTGGATTTCTGGGAGGTGTCATAGGATCAGGCGTTGCGTGGGGTGTAGGGACGGCCTTGAACCCAGTTATTACTGACAAACTGAGTCTGGGTACTGGCAATTCACTCCTGATTTTTCAGCCGCTACCGGTGATTATATTGATTGTTGTGTTGATGCTGATTGCGGTCGTTGCGGGTTATTTGCCAGCGCGAAAGGCTGCAAAACTCGATCCAATCGAAGCCCTTCGAACAGAGTAATGATTGTAATATCATAGTTTTTATGCTATAGTATTTTAACGATGCGCCAACGAACACAAAAAGCGTCTGAAGAAGCATATTTCAAAGCAGTCGAACAAACCCAGCAAAAGATGGATCAAGCTGGAATTGATTTTCGTATCATCGGGAGTTTGGCGACAAATGCTCTTATAGCAGCGACAGGTGGTGATTCTGAACCGATGAAGTTTCATCGGTCGTATGCAGTGGATCCTGAGCAAGCACTCCCTGATATCGACGTGATTGTTCCTCGTGCCGATTTGAAGAGAGCTCGCGCAATACGTGAAGAAATGGCGCGAGCAGAGGTGCCTGTCGGCATCGGTCTTGCAGCATCGAGTTCGGAAATAGATTTTCGACCCGATGAGGAGCAGTCATATTTAACTCATGGCGGCGAAATGATTCCTGTTTCTAACAGTATTCTCGAAGCGCAAGAAGTACCATTTCACGGCGCAGATGTGCGTACACTTCCAATAGACACGCAACTTCATACGTATGGTACTTTTGGCGGTACCGTTCGCGTTAAGGATATGCCTGCCATCAGGCAACTCATAGCTTTGCGTGGTAAACATGCAAGTGACAAGGACTTTAAGCCGTTTCATGAATTTATGCGCATCCGGCGAACGGATGAGAAGCCGACACAGCGCGCGATTCGTATGGCGAATTATGTTATTGATAAAAGTCCAACCCTTGTCGGTAATACAATAAGGTCGGTTGGAAAAAAAGTAGCGAGCCGAAAAGGTCTTCGTTAAAGCCGTCGTCGGTGTTGTATACTTGAGATATGATTGATATTCGGTTAGTGCGAGAACAGCCAGAAATGGTCGCAGAGAATGCCCGCAATAAAGGCTATAACATTGATGTGAACAAATTAGTTGCTCTGGATGATACGAAGCGTTCCCTGCAGCAACAAGTTGATGAGCTGCGTGAGAAACGCAATCAGAACTCGTCCAAAATGAATGGCGGAAAACCTGATCAAGAAATAATTGACGAGGGCAAACAGCTCAAAACGGCGCTCGCCGAGCAAGAATCACACCTTGCGACTATTGAGGTAGAGTGGTTAACGTTACTGCGTTCCATCCCGAATATTGCACTATCTACCGTACCTGTTGGCCGCACCGAGGACGAGAATGTCGTTATCAAGGAAGTTGGCAACAAGCCGGTGTTCGAATTCGAGCCAAAAAACCACGCAGTCATTGCGGAAGCAAAGGGCTGGCTGGACGTTCAGCGTGCGGTCAAAGTTGCTGGTTCACGCTTTGTTTATATAAAAGGTGACATGGCCCGCCTAGAATTTGCCCTGTGGCAGTTCGGTATCGAGACTCTGAGTAATCAAGAGACCTTGCGTAAAATCGCCGCCGATAACGGTCTGAACGTTAGTGACAAGCCATTCACTTTGGTATTGCCCCCGGCAGCTGCTAAAACCGCTGTTTTTGAGGCGACCGGACGCCTGAACAAAACAGACCAAACCTACAAAATTGAAGACGAAGACCTGTGGCTGAATGCGAGTGCCGAACACACATTGTCGCCAATGTATTTGGACGAAATCCTGCCAGAGGCAGAACTGCCAATTCGTATGGTGGGCTATACGACTGCCTTTCGCCGCGAAGCCGGCACCTACGGTAAGGACACCGAGGGCATTTTCCGCTTGCACCAATTCAATAAACTGGAGATGGAAAGCTTTACAAGTAATGACAAATCACTCGACGAACACCTGTTCCTTGTCGCTATCCAGGAATATTTGATGAAACAACTTGGTTTGCCATACCGTGTATTAGAGAAGTGTACCGCTGATATTGGTCGTCCTAACGCCAAGGGCGTCGACATTGACGTTTGGCTGCCGTCACAACAACAATACCGCGAAACACATACGGCGGATTACCTGACTGATTACCAGACACGTGCCATGAAAACCCGCGTTCGTCGTACGACAGGTGAAGTAGAACTAGCTCACACCAACGATGCAACGGCCTTTTCGCAACGGCCAATCATCGCCATCATCGAGAACTTCCAAACGGTTGACGGAAACGTCCGCGTACCAGAAGTCCTGCGACCATACCTGGGTAATCGCGAAGAGATATAATCACCTCCGCTAAACATATTATGTTTTTACTTCTTACGCTCGACTAGCGTATAATGAAAGTACATAGATGGAGGGCCATAGGCACATGATCAACCGAATCACCATCACCGGCGTCAGATACGACGTTGATGAAGCGACGAAGAAATACGTCATAAAAAAAATAAGTCGGTTGGATCGCTATCTCCCACGACACGCTCGCAAAACAGCCAGCGCTGAAGTTGTTCTCAAGGAAGTGAATCGAGCCCATGGCAATAAATACGAGGCTGAGGTATTGATACACGTTCCGGGCAAGATAATGACCGCCAAGGACTCGACAGTCAATATTCTGGCGGCACTTGATATCGTCGAAGCGAAACTTGCGGCACAACTACATAAATACAAGTCGACTGCGACTGATCATGGACGCCATCATGCTGTGCTGGCACGACTTCGTCGGACGTATCGCCCTGAAGCCGCCGAAATCTCCTAAAACTACTGTTTTTATTCGCAAAATAGTCTATAATAATATCTAGTGATTTTCAGACTATACGGCAGGAGTTAGGCCTTTTTATGGTTAATAGACAAAGTGTTTTAACGAAGATATTTGGTGACCCGCAGAAGCGGCTTCTTAAGGCTCTCGAAAAACGAGTAGCGCCAATCAATGCATTGGCCGAGAAGTACCATGCGATGAGCAAACCCGAGCTCAAAAAACAAACTGAGGTGCTAAAAAAGCGCCTGGCAAAAAAGGGCACGAAACTCGATGACCTACTGCCAGATGCCTTTGCATTGGTGCGTGAAGCCAGTGACCGCGTGCTGGGCATGCGCCATTTCGACGTCCAGTTGATTGGTGGTATGGCACTGCATGACGGCAACGTCGGTGAGCTAAAGACTGGTGAGGGTAAAACCCTAATGGCGACGCTGCCACTGTACTTAAATGCGCTTGAGGGCAAGGGCGTTCACTTGGTGACAGTCAACGATTACCTCGCGCAACGTGACGCCAGCTGGAATGGTGAGCTATTTGATTTCCTGGGCATGTCGACTGGTGTCATCATCAACGATGCATCATTTGTCTACGACCGGGATTACGACAATGATGCACACGAGGACCTGCGTATGCGCAAGCTTCGCCCTGCAACTCGCAAGGAAGCCTACGCTGCCGACATTACTTATGGCACCAACAACGAATTTGGATTTGATTACCTGCGCGACAACATGGTGAACGAAGTTGATGAACTGCGTCAGCGCGAACTGAACTTTGCGATCGTGGACGAAGTCGACTCGATTCTGATTGACGAAGCCCGCACGCCACTTATCATCAGTGCGCCAGCTGCCGAAAACCCGGAAAGTTACCTGCAATTTGCCAAAGTTGCATCTAAATTGACCCCTGATGATTACGTCCTAGACGAAAAACGTCGTACCGTTGCGCTAACCGACGATGGCGTCGACAAGATTCAAAAGATGCTTGGCATCAAGAACCTATATAGCCCCGATTACATTCGTTCTGTCTACCACATGGACCAATCGCTCAAGGCACAAACATTGTTCCACCGTGACAAAGATTACGTGGTGACAACTGGTGGCGAAGTGGTGATTGTTGACGAACATACTGGTCGTTTGATGCAAGGTCGTCGCTATAACGAGGGTCTGCACCAGGCAATTGAAGCCAAGGAAAACGTGCCAGTACTACAGGAAAGCATGACACTGGCAACTGTGTCGTTCCAGAACTTCTTCCGTCTGTACGCCAAACTAGCCGGTATGACCGGTACTGCATTTACCGAGGCAGAGGAATTTCAACAGATTTATAGTCTGGATGTTATCCAAGTACCGCCAAACAAGCCGATTACCCGTGTCGACAGCGAAGATTTGATCTTTAAGACAGAGGGCGGCAAGCTGAAGGCCGTTGCCGATGCTATCAAGGAATACCACAAAGTTGGCCGTCCGGTGTTGGTTGGTAGTGCATCAATTGCCAAAAACGAACTGATCGCCAACTATCTGAAAAAAGAAGGCATTAAATACGAAATTTTGAACGCCAAGAATAACGAACGCGAAGCTGCCATCATCGAAAAAGCCGGGGAAAAGGGTGCAATCACACTGGCAACTAACATTGCTGGTCGTGGTACTGACATCAAACTGGGCGCAGGTGTCAAAGATCTCGGTGGTTTGGTTGTGATTGGTAGCGAACGACACGAATCACGCCGTATCGATAATCAGCTGCGTGGTCG
>JAQGGV010000025.1 GCA_028289185.1 Candidatus Saccharimonadota bacterium | reverse complement strand
CAAACGGTTTATTTGCAAAGTGTTGCCTATGCACTGGGTGTCTTTGCCAAGAATCCCACGCTCACAACAACGATTGTTTCGATGGGGCCGCTGTCCGCAACCTGCGTTAATTTCTATGCGTACCCTTCTGATTCACTGTTTGGCATATTGTTCGCATTGGCAGTTCTGAATGGTCAACAGTCAGCTGCCGCGCTTCATTACAATCCCAAGATAAAATCACTTGATACAAAAATGGCCTCGAAGCGCCTGCTGGAACAATACCGAGATACTTTGCTTGGACTTTATGAAGGTTACAAAGATACGGTCCTTGATCCGGAAACCGGGCTCATCAATACGCGCGTCCATTTGTCTGGCGCCAAGGATATCACCCGTCGTCGCAGTAGCTTCTATGACAATGTTATTTATTGGAAAACAACGCAGCTAGCGATGACACTGGGTATCATCACAACAGACAAAAAATACCTCGATACACTTAAAAAGTTAATTATCAAAACATTTTGGCTACAGGATGAGGGCTACTTCCTAGAGGATTTGTCGGCAGAAGGTTTGCAAAATAAATACTATTCATCGGATTGGCTGATTGTACTTTCAACCGGCTTTTTGGACCCATTGGATAGCAAGGAAAAGTCCTATTATGAACGTTCAATCACCTATATCAAAAAGAACAAGATCGACCAGCCATTTGCAATTAAGTACCAGCAAACTACACGCGCTCATCGACAATTCCTGGCCGTTCGCCTAGCTGTTGCCAGTTACGGTGGCGATGCAATTTGGAGTTTCTGGGGCATGGAATACATCAAAGCACTGACCTTACTCTATAAACAAACAGGGCAGTCGGAGTACAAAAAGTCCGCCAACCATCACATCAAAAAATATGAACAAAAAATGATTGAGTACGGTGGCTTTCCAGAAGTCTACGACCCGGATGGCAAACTGTTGCAAACACCCTTCTATCGAAGTATCCGCCAGACCGGCTGGGTGATTGGGTTTGAACAAGCCCGCGAAATGTACAAAGCATTGTGTAAATAAAGCTATACTGAGGTATGACTAAACAGCAACGGCTTGTATTGATTGTAAGTATCGTTGCGACGTTCTTGTCGGGTCTGGACGCATCAGTGGTAAATGTTGCCCTACCTGCTATTGTGCGCGATCTGGGTGGCGGCCTGCCAGTCCAGCAATGGGTGAATAGCTCCTATGCGATTACCCTAGGCTCACTTATCTTGGTTGCTGGGTCACTATCTGACATCTTTGGACGCAAACGCATCCTCATGATTGGCGTTATTGGTTTTGGTCTTACATCTGCCATGTGTGCCCTTGCACCGAGTGCACTGTTTTTGATTTTGTCGCGCGGGTTACAGGGAGTGTTTGGCGCTCTGCTGGTGCCAAGTTCCCTTGCCCTCATCATTGCCTACTTTTCTGGCGCCGCCCAAACCAAGGCCGTTGGGACCTGGACAGGCTGGGGCAGTATCGCATTTTTGGTTGGGCCACTCGTTGGAGGTACTCTCATCGATACATTTTCGTGGCGCTTTATATTCCTGATTAATATCATTCCTGCAATTATTGTATTGCTCCTCATGCGAGGCCTAAAGACAGAGAAACAGCGACCAGAAAGCAAGGTTGATATGATTGGTGCAGTCCTCTGTACTATCGGGCTTGGTGCTATTGTAACTGGATTTATCGAACAGCCTGTTCTGGGTTGGCAACACCCGCTTATCCTTGGTTGTCTGGTCGGTGGTCTGATTGTGCTTGGTCTGTTCCTGTGGCTGGAGAGTCATATAGAAAAACCGATGCTTCCATTGTCACTGTTTAAAGTCCGTAATTTTAGCGCTGGCAATTTGGCGACACTTTCCATTTACGCGGGGCTCGCGGTTTCAACATTCCTACTGACAATATTTTTGCAACAAGTTGGACATTATACGGCGCTAAATGCTGGACTCAGCATCCTCCCGATTACATTCATTATGTTCTTTCTCTCACCTCGATTTGGTGCACTTGCTGGTCGATTTGGTCCCCGCTTATTTATGACCGCTGGTCCACTGATCGCAGCACTCGGCTTCTCGCTCTTTTTGCGGGTTGATGCCAGTGCGAATTACCTTGTCCAAGTTCTGCCAGGTATCATCGTGTTCGGACTCGGGCTATCAATGACTGTTGCGCCGCTAACCGCAGCCGTCCTGAGTGACATTGACAAGGACCATGCCGGGATTGGTTCCGCTGTCAACAACGCGGTTGCCAGGATTGCAGGACTGTTGGCAATCTCGAGCGTTGGCGTCATCATTGGCGTATCGCTCAATGTGGAAAGTTTTCATACAGGGATTATTGCGATGGTTTTCTTGCTCACACTTGGCGGAATTACCTCACTGGTCGGTATTCGCAACCATCCGCATCATCAGACTTCGAAATAAGGTTCTGGGCTGCCTGGGGACATCAATAATTTCTGCAGGTGCACGTAAACTCGTTGCTGCACAGCAAGCTCTGCAATTTCATCAACACCCACCCATTTGTAGTATTCGATACCCTCACCGATTTTTATCTTTGCGTCTATATCATCGTTAACTTCTGTCAGAAAATAGAAATGAAAACGATCCTTGAAGCCATCGTACTCATTGATATAACAGACACTATAAAACGACACATCTTGTGGGTCAAAGACAAGTCCGGATTCCTCGTTGGTTTCCCTAATCGCAGTCGCAAGTGGGCTTTCGTCTGGATCAACGACACCACTCGGGAATGTCATGTAGTCTTTGTAGTCATCCTTCAGCATCAGGTATTTATCACCCCATCGAATAACCATGGCCGCACTCGCACGCTTTCCCGGCAGGTTGTTATACCACTGCCGGGATGAGTCGCGAGTATATTTCATAGCGTATTTCCTGGGTTATTTAGCGAACTCGACGGCGCGCGTTTCGCGGATAACATTAACTTTAATAGTACCTGGATACTGCATGGTCGATTCAATTTTGGTCGCAATATCGCGAGCGAGTTTGATCGCACTCAAATCATCGACTGATTTTGGACTAACAATTACACGGACTTCACGGCCTGCAGAAATGGCGTAGGCCTTATCAATCCCAGCGAAGCCGTTTGCGATGTTTTCGAGGTCCTTCATACGTTCAATGAAGTTCTCGGCGCTGATGTTACGTGCACCTGGTCGGGCAGCCGATAGTGCGTCAGCAACGCGGACAACAAGTGCTTCTGGCGTCGTTGCCTCGACATCATCATGGTGAGCCTCGATAGCGTGGGCAATTTCTTCCTTCATGCCGTATTTACGAGCAAGTTCCGCACCGATGTGATGGTGTTTGCCCTCAACCTTGTGCGTGACAGCCTTACCGACGTCGTGCAGTAGGGTAGCGATCTTTACCGTGCGAACATCTGCGCCAATTTCCTCGGCAATCATACCGGCGACGTGGGCCATCTCGGTACTATGAAGCAATACGTTCTGACCATATGATGTACGGAATTTCAGTTCGCCTAACAGTTGCAACATTTCGCGGGGGATGCCACTGACACCAACATCGCGCGCTGCATCTTCACCGGCTTGTTTAATTTCTTTCTCGATCTGCTTTTCGGCCTTGGCAACGACTTCTTCGATGCGACCTGGATGGATACGGCCATCCTTCATCAACATCTCCATGGCAAGTCGAGCGACCTGGCGGCGAATAGGGTCAAAACTAGATAGGACAATCATGCCAGGCGTATCGTCAACCAAAATATCAACACCAGTAGCGCGCTGAATGGCCTGGATGTTACGACCTTCTTTGCCAATGATGCGACCCTTCATTTCCTCGTCGGTCAGTTTGATGGCCGTGACAGTTCGTTCGGCGGTAACCTCAGAACTCATACGTTCCATAGCAGTAAGGATCACTACCTGAGCTCGCTCCTCGGCGTCCTCGACCGCATCTTTTTGGAGTTTACTAATCAGACCGGTGAGGTCGTGTTTGATGTCACGTTCGGTCATGTCCATCAATTTATCTGTTGCATCCTGCTTTGAAAGCTTGGCGATTTTTTCCAACTTTTCCTGCTGCTTCGTACGCAAATCACGAATCTCGTTCTTGAGTGTTTCGACTTCGTCTTCCTGAGCACGAAGTCTCTCGGCACGCTTGTCGAGTTCATCGAGTTTACGGTCTAGGTTCGTCTCGCGATCAGCTATGCGATTCTCGGTTTTTTTGATTTCTTTGCGACGTTCGTTTTCTAATTCAATAGCCTCGTCCTTTGCTTTTAGGACGATTTCGCTGGCTTTTTCCTGTGCACGAGCGAGCGCTGACTCGGCCTTATTTTTGCTGGTACTAACTCGACTACGGCTGTAGACTATTGTTCCGCCGGTGCCAAAAATAGCGCCAACAAGTGCGGCAATTATACCTTCTATCATCGTGTATCCTTCCTGAGTTCCTGCCGGTTGAGCCCATGTATCAGTCGTGGAATCGGCCAAAGAACGTCATGTGATTCAGTAAATTTTCAGAGTCTGTATTATACAAACTATATCTATTGTAGCGCCGAATCACACGCCTGCGCAAGTTTATTTTCGTGGTGTTGTTATATTTGCATCGCGGTCATAATAGGGGAGTACAATCTGTTGATTATGGCCACTCAAAAGTTCACTGATTGCGTCGTCACGCCAGTTTTCGCCTTGTGTTCCAACAATCGGAATCCGCAGGCTATCAGCAAGTGTATTCATAACTGTCAGACCAATCCTCAGACCCGTGAAGCTACCCGGCCCCTGCATCACACCAATACCCGTTATATCCTGCCACGTTTTACCCTGCTCGCCCAACCTGTCATTCAGCCAACCGAGTAATCCCTTGGCAAGTTGCCGATCAGCCTGCCACTCATAGTCATGACGTTGTTCACCGTCGACAACTGTCAGCCGGCAAAGCGGTGTCGAGGAATCAAGCAGCAAAATCATGCACATGCCTCTGCTAGTTTCTGACTAACCTCACCACCTGCTGTTAGTTCCAGATGTCGCTCGTTCTCGGCTGGTGACGTTATCAAGATGGTTAATCGATCGACAGGGAGGGTCTGCTCGACTGTCCCAGCCCACTCAATCACTACGACTACTTGCTTGTCACCAAGCGTTTCCTGCAATTCGTCGCGCATAATACCGGGGTCAGCGAGGCGGTAAAAGTCGTAGTGTACAAGTCGACGACCATCCGGGGCGTCGTAAACACGATTAATGGTAAAACTTGGGCTCTGAATAGCCTCGTCGATACCCATACCACGAGCAATCCCGCGCACAAGGGTCGTTTTGCCAGCCCCGACGTCACCGGCTAGCTCCAGCACTTCACCACCGACGATGACGCTGCCCAGACGCTCGCCAAACTGCTGCATTTCTGTCTCGCTCTTTACCTCTATCATTGCCAGTCATTATACCCTACTTTTTCCTCTGTTAAAAAGCTCTGGCAATTTACCTATGTCTCAATTACAATAGTCCTTAAGCTTATGCATATATCGGATGGGACATTGGAAAAGCTGCTGACCCAAAGTCAGCGCTTTAAAAAGGAAGATATTGCTGCCGTCAAGAACGAGAGCCTTTCTCTTCATAAGCCGATGCAGGCAGTTATTGTCGAGAAAAAACTCATCGACGATGTGGCGCTGACAAAACTTTTTGCTGAGTACAGTGGTATCCCCTATGCCGAACTTGATCCCAAAACAATCCCGCTCGACACACTCAGGAAAATCCCTGAACGAATCGCCCGCCAATATAACGCCGTACTCTTTAATATTGATGCGAAAGGTATGCAACATCTGGCAATGGAAGACCCTGACGATGTTCAGGCCGTCGACTTTATCCAGAAACAGATCGGTGAAAACACCAAAACGTATATCGCTGCGCACGCCAACATTCAGGCCGCACTCGATAAATATCATAGCGACGTCGACAAGGAACTATCGGAGGTCATCGACATTCAGACGGCACAGTCTGCTTCGACCGCAGACGCTGTCAAGGACGAGGATGTCAGTGAAAGCTCACCAATTGCCCAGACCGTTAACCTGCTACTTGAATACGCCATCCGCTCTAACGCCAGCGATATCCACATCGAGCCGCGCGAGGACTTCGTGCAGATTCGCTACCGCATCGACGGTGTGCTCAAGGAAGTCAACCGCCTGCCCCGCGCCGTTCACCCAGCGCTTATCAGTCGTATTAAAATCCTGAGTAACCTAAAGATCGACGAACGTCGCGTGCCACAGGACGGTCGTTTCAAGGTCAACGTTGGTGGCAAGCAGTATGCCCTACGTGTCAGCACGCTGCCGATTACCGATGGCGAAAAGGTCGTCATGCGTATTTTGGACGAGTCTAACCAGGCTGTCGGTTTGGATGAGCTGGGCTATTGGGGCTATGCCATGAAATCCCTCACCGAGGCCATCAGCCAACCGCATGGCATGATTCTGATTACCGGTCCGACCGGTAGTGGTAAATCGACCAGTCTGTTTAGCTCGTTGTCGCGGTTGAACAAACCTGACGTCAATATCAGTACTATCGAAGACCCGGTCGAGTATCGCATTAAGGGCGTCAACCAAACGCAGACCAATGACGCGGCTGGCATGACCTTTGCTGGTGGCCTGCGCGCGCTCCTACGTCAAGATCCGAACATCATCATGATTGGGGAGATCCGTGACGGCGAGACGGCCAACCTAGCGGTCCAGGCGGCTTTGACGGGACACTTGGTCTTTAGCACACTACACACCAACAATGCCGCGACTGCTTTGCCGCGTCTGCTCGATATGGACATCGAGCCTTTCCTGATAGCCAGCACCATTCGCTCTATCATCGGTCAGCGCCTTGTCCGTCGATTGGACAAAAACACCCGCAAAGCATACACACCAACGGAGGAAGAAAAGGCGGCCATCCTGAAGCTGTTCAATCTCAAGCCAGATCAAAACTTTGCCGTTATCCATGAACTTGAGAAGCAAGCAGCCGCCGCTGGTATTGGCGGTAACGCACCACTCAGCACCGACCCAACTGGCATCAAAGTCTTGTACAAACCTGGTGAATACGAGGATGAGAACGGTAGGCACGATGGGTTTAAGGGCCGCATCGGTATTTATGAGGTCCTGAACAATACCACAAAGATTCAGCAACTTATCACATCTAATGCAACGAGCATGCAGCTACAGATACAGGCAATTGCCGATGGTATGCTGACTATGCAAACCGATGGACTAGTCAAAGCTCTGCGTGGTGAAACGACCGTCGAAGAAGTCCTAAGGGTAACCAAGGAATAATATGCCACAATTTCAATACACAGCGACCAGCAACGATGGCAAAAAGACGACCAAGGGCGTCATGGAGGCCATGGACGAAGCCGGTGTTCTGCAGGCACTCAAAAAGCAAAACCTTCGCCCGCTGAGTGTTAGCCCCAGCAAAGTCGGCACTTCATTTATCGATAAGCTGCTCAACCCGTCCAAGGTCAAATCGGATGATCTTGTCATCTTTACCCGGCAACTTAGTGCCATGGTTGGTGCTGGTGTGCCGCTGATGCGATCATTAAACGCCCTCGGTGAACACAGTGAAAGCCCAGCTCTCAAGAAAATTCTGAGTGAGATTGTAACGGACGTCGAAGCCGGAGATGCACTGGGTGACGCCCTCGCCAAACATCCTGGAACCTTTAGCGATGTCTATGTAAACATGGTTCGTGCCGGCGAGGCTGCTGGTATCCTCGATGAAATTCTCAAACGTCTGGCCCTGCAACAGGAAAAGAACGCCACCATTCGAAAAAAGGTAAAGGGCGCCATGACCTATCCGATGGTGCTAATGTTTATCACGGTCGTCGCGTTCTTTGGCTTGATGTTGTTTGTCATTCCACAGATTGCCGGCATTTTGACAAGCCTGGGTGGCCCCGATGCCAAATTGCCTGTTATTACTCAAATCATGATTGGTATCAGTAAATTTATCCTGGCATGGTGGTTTATCGTTATTCCCGTAGCCTTCGGTTGTATGTTCCTACTGCTGCGCTACATCAAAACTCCCAAGGGTCGCAAACAATTCCACTTCATCGTCCTCAGAGTTCCCGCCGTCAAGGGCATCATCCGCAAGGTTATCGTAGCGCGTTTCGCCCGAACGTTCTCTGCTCTCAATGGTGCCGGCGTTTCTATCATCGAATCAATGACCGTCACCGCCCATGCACTTGGTAATGTTATCTACGAGGAATCATTGATTAACGCCGTCGAAAAGGTCAAAAACGGCCAGCAACTTTCAAAGGTGTTGGACGAAGAAGGATTGTATCCGCCAATCGTGTCTCAGATGCTTGCCGTTGGCGAGGAAACCGGCCAGACAGATACGGTATTGATTAAAGTCGCAGAATTCTACGAAGAGGAAGTCGATACTGCCATCAACAGCCTGAGCTCGATTATCGAGCCTATCATGATTGTCATCATGGGTAGCGCCGTCGGTCTGATTGCCGCAAGTGTCATGTCACCAATTGCCAGCCTTGCGCAGAATATAAAGGGATAGGCATAACCCTTATGGTTTGGTACAATGACAGCAGAAACCGCGTGTGGGCATCATGAGTAAATTATTTTTTAAAGACAAACCCCTGATCGGTCTTGATATCAGTAGTACGGACATGAAAATCATGTCGATTGATATTCATCGTCAGTTCGTCACCGGTTACGGTGTTATTGATCTTGATCCACTGCAAATCAAAAAATCGCTTGATGGCGACGGCGCATACCTGCTTGAAAGCCTGAAAACGCTTCTGGAACGCAAACTAGTCGGCAACCTGGCCAGCGACCAAGTCGTCTTAGGCATCCCAACCTCACGCACTTTTTCGCGTACCTTTACCGTCCCGGCTAGCGCCGAAAAAACTTTGTCTGAGGCCGTTGCTATAGAGGTTGGCCAGTACATTCCAGTGCCGATCGCCCTCCTCTATGTGGACTACGAAATTATTGACCGCAAAAAGGATGTCATCACTGTCATCATGAGCGCCGTACCGCGTAAACTCGTAGATACTGTTCTGATGGCCTGTGAAAGCGTTGGCCTAACCGTGACGATGATAGAACCTGCTATCAACGCCGTCGCCAGGGTTCTGAAATCAACCGAGGAGGGATATCTGCCCAGTGTGATTGTCGACATTGGCGCGGCCACAACCGATATCGCAATCCTGGATGGCTCCATCCGAATTACTGGTGGTATCGCAACCGGTGGCAACACCTTTACGCTCGATATTTCTAAAAAGTTAAATGTTACCCTAGAAAACGCTCATCAGCTAAAGGTCCTCAACGGTCTATCGACCGGCCCCAAGCAGACCAAAATCACTGCTGCTTTGCGCCCTGCACTGCGTGGCATCGTCACCGAAACTCGCAAAGTCATTCGCTACTACAACGAACGTCTGAGCAACGACCGTCGTCTGGAGCAAGTCCTGGTCGTTGGCAGCGGTAGTAACGTCCCTGGTATCGGTGATTACTTCACCAACGAACTCGTTATGCCAGCACGGACCGCCAACCCATGGCAAGAACTTGATTTTGGCGAGTTACCACAGCCCGCCAAACAATTCCGATCACGCTACATTAGCGTTGCTGGCCTGGCAAATGTCCCCAAGGGAGCGATGTGGCAATGATTAATTTACTACCTATGGAACGAAAGCGTGACTTCCGCGCCGCACGGACAAATATCATACTACTTCGCTACAATCTGATGACTATTGCTGCGATCGCTATCCTCGCAGCCTTTTGTTTGGCGTTTTACGCAATTTTGCATACGAACCAAGCAAAGGCATTTTCGACGGCTGATGACAATAACAAAAAGGTTGCGTCCCTAAGCGGTGTCCAGCAAGCGGCCAATGATTACCGTTCCGATTTGACCTACGCCAAAGCCATCATCGGCAATAGCACCAGCTATACCGACGTTGTCATCGCAATCACCAAACTCATGCCAGATGGTGCAATTTTGGATAGCCTTAATCTGAGTTCAACTAGCTTTGGCCAGCAAACGCAGTTCCAGGCGCACGTCAAAAGTTATGCCGTTGGCGAGCAGGTAAAACAGAACTTCCAGTCCTCAAAACTATACAGCAATGTCTATTTCAACACGCTCGGCTATGATCTTGGTTCCAAAACACCGATATCCATACAGTATCCCGTCGTCGTGAGTATGAGCGCGAAGTTTAATGGTCAGGGGTCATTCCAATGAAAACCGACCTAAAACTGACGGCTCCTATCTTGCGTATCGTGTTGATGACAACAATCGGATTACTTATCCTTGCAAGTTCCGTTGGCTTTTGGTTCGTCCATAATCAACTTACAGAATTTGCGACGGAGGTTAGCTCTGATAATGTATCCGTAGCGTCCAGCGTTCAGGACGTGGCAAAATTGCAGCAGCTAAAAAGTGAGATGGACAAGAATCCGGTTGCTATTGCACGTGCCAAAAGCATTGTTGCAGATACAAAATTATACCAATACCAGAATCAAATTATTGATGATTTGACATCATATGCGAATGCCGCAGGTTTTCCCATTGTGACGTTTACATTCGCCAACAATGATCCGACCTCCAAGACTGGTGCTACTGGAACCGCCCCTGCGACCGCATCTGCTACAGCAGCAGCCGGCGCCGCCCCCATACCGTCTGGGCTCAAGGCAACGCTTGCAACGATTTCCTTCCCCAAGGACGTCAACTATTCCGCTTATATGCATTTTCTGAAGTCAATCGAGCTGAACCTGACAAAAATGGAGATCACCGGCGTATCAATGCAGCTCGATCAGGATACTGGTCAGTTATCGCCAAACGCCTTAACTATAGAGGTATATACACGATGAGCCCTGAACTTTACGTCGCAGGCAAACGCATCCTTGGCTTTTTGGGTAAATACCACGCCGTAATATTTCTGTCGTTAGTCGGCCTTGTGCTTGCTGCCGGCATCTACGTTATGTATCTCGTTATCCAAACGACATTCGAAACCCCTATCGTCACAACCAGTACTATTTCTGATTTTGACCAAAAGACGATTGATTCAATCAAGAATCTCCACGATAGTACAAACAGTACGGTAACCGTAGACCTCCCGTCGCCTCGCTCGAATCCTTTTGCTGAATAGACTGGCGACTGTATACTAGAGATATGCTACTTACTGGTTCACAACTGATTGATATGCCCATCATGGGGCTTCAGACGGGCAAGGAACTTGCTCGGACGCGTGTTGCGGTTGTGAACCCACACAACTTGTCTATCATCGGTTATCGGGTTTCCGGTCAACACCTCGATTACGATCCATCATTCCTGCGTACAGCGGACATCCGCGAAATGGGTAGTCTGGGCATGATTGTCGACAGTAGCGACGAATTCGTGGAGCCAGACGATATTATCACGCAAAAAGACATCTACGAACTGGCTTATGAAATCGAGGGCAAGCAAGTCATCGACGATCACAAGAAAAAAATCGGTAAAGTAATGGACTACGTCATCGATATAGACAGTTTTGTCATTCAACAACTTGTCGTCAAACGTCCACTACTCAAAAGCTTTAATGACGATGAATTACTCGTCCATCGCGGTCAAATTGTCGAGGTCAACGACGACGCAATCATTATCAAATCAGGTGCAGTCAAAGAAAAGGTTGAAGTTACATCAAGCCAACGCTACGTTAACCCCTTCCGTCAAAGTTCACCGCAAACGGAATCAGCACATTCCGACACGCAGGATTAATCCTCAAAGTGATCAGTATCCAAAGCTTCCTTGATGTCGTCATACGAAAACCCCTGCCGCGCCAAGTAGGCTATTAATTTTTGCTGATCATCGTAGCGAGATCGCTTCTTTGCGATGACTTTTTGGATTTCACTACTCTCGCTGCGATCGGTTTCGGCCAGATACTTATCTATAATTGAGCGCTCAACACCTTTTGCTTGCAACTCCGCCTGCAACTTTCGCTGACTAACACCCTTCTTCAGATTGCGGTTCTCTATCCAAAAACTAGCAAACTTTTCATCATTGATATGGCCTTTATCGACTAGCCTCTCAAATACTCTGACCGTCACATCTGTGCTGACACCAGGCCTGTCCATCAACTCGCCTGTGCGTTTGCTCTTGTATTTTTTGCTGAGCGTTTTGCGGTACAGATAATCACGAACTTCCTTGGACGAATGCGGTCGCATCAGCGTGTACTCAAGGGCTCGGGCATACAGCTTACCGAACTGACTTTCTGTTTCCAGTTCAACCAGTTCGGCTTCGCTATAATCCTTGCCGACCTTTATATGCAAATCACCCAGTTGAAATATATCGAGACTAAAGCGGTATTTCCCATCAACCATGACATTGACCCTATTCGGATCAGCCTGCTGCTGGGTTATACCAGTTATTTTCATAGCCGAGAATTTGACGAGGCGATTATTGAGTTGCTTCGTCTATGCCTGTTCTTCAGCTACTTTCGCACGAACTTTCTTTTCAATCTCACTCAGAACTTTCGGGTTTTCCTTTAGATAGACCTTGGTTGCTTCACGGCCTTGGCCGATTTTGGCATCACCATAGTCAAACCATGCGCCTGCCTTGCCGACGATTTCGTGCAGCACTGCAAGGTCGAGCACGTCACCAGTCGCGCTGATACCTTCGTTATACATGATATCGAATTCGGCTACACGGAAAGGTGGTGCGATCTTGTTCTTCACAACCTTCACCTTGGTTCGGTTACCAATGATTTCCTCGCCGTTCTTGATCTGACCAATGCGACGAATATCAATACGCACTGATGCATAGAATTTGAGTGCATTTCCACCAGTGGTTGTTTCTGGGTTGCCAAACATGACACCGATTTTCATACGAATCTGGTTGATGAAAATAACCGTCGTCTTGGACTTGCTGATAATACCAGTTAGCTTACGCAGCGCCTGGCTCATCAATCGCGCCTGCAGACCCATGTGGCTATCGCCCATTTCGCCGTCAATTTCTGCCTGTGGTACCAGTGCCGCAACAGAGTCAACAACCACCAAATCAACCGCGTTGCTACGTACCAATGTCTCGGCGATTTCAAGTGCTTGTTCACCATTGTCAGGTTGTGATACCAGCAGGTTGTCGGTATCGACACCAAGCCGCTTGGCATAGGCTGGATCAAGTGCGTGCTCGGCATCGATAAATGCCGCCGTGCCACCCTGACGCTGCACTTCTGCAATCGCGTGGAGCGTCAATGTTGTTTTACCAGAACTCTCTGGTCCATAAATTTCGATGATACGACCCTTTGGATAACCGCCACCAAGTGCGATATCCATACTGAGTGCGCCTGATGAAATCAATTCGACGTCAACCTTGTGCGCATCGCCGAGTTTCATGATCGAACCATCACCAAACTGTTTGGTAATTTGGTCCATCGCCAGACCAAGTGCCTTTAATTTGCCTTCGTTGTTTACCGGCGCATCAGCCAATGCCGTCTTTTCTGCCTTTTTTGCCATCTGAGTGTTCCCCTCTCTTATGTACTATTACTATTATAGCCTACAACCTTGCACTCATACTGTAAGTGAACAAATTTTCACCAAGTCACTACCGAGGACAAAGAATTGCCACGAACAGGATGCTTTTTGCTATAATAGAGCGTAATGAACGCTCTGCGAAAATCGTCCCAGTCCGGCTTCACGGTCATTGAACTGGTTGTGGTCGCCGTTATCCTGGCTATAGCAGGTGCACTGATATTTATTCAGATCAATAATCTGAAGATTGCCAACCAAGATGACACGCGTAAAACGGCTATCAATGCCATGTACTACGCGCTCGAGGAAGTCTATTACAAAAAGCACACAGCATACCCAGCCACACTTACCTCGGCGACATTACCATCAGTCGATCCAACGCTTTTCACTGACCCAGACGGTTTTACACTCGGTAAGGACGCTCTCAGCCAGGCCGAGTTACAGTCGCTTATCGACAGCGGCAACACCAGCGCTGACGTCCAGCAGCGCCTCGCCGCCATTAGTGCTGGCAAAAGTCCAAACTATCACTACGATGGAACTGACTGCGATACACTCGGCAACTGCAAAAGCTACACACTGAGCGCAGATCTGATTGGCGAAGGCCAATACATCAAAAAAAGCCGTATACACTAAAGAACTGGCGTATCAACCATTGCCGGTTGACTGACCGGACGGTGGTTTTTGAAATCCTCGAGGACACTATTGAGCATACTTACTACCTTTTTGGGAGCTGTTACTGTCGCGAAGGTGTATGTTCTGCCATCACCCTCGGTCGTCAGAATGATAGTGCCGTAATCGAGCAGCATCTGGAACGCGCCGGCCTGCGAGTAGCTGATATCTTTTACCTCCGATAAATCAACAGTTTGTTCATTGTGCGCAAAGAGATTGAATTGAATCTGTTGAATAATGCTTTCGTTGGTGATAAAGAGGCGGTTTTTCTGGTACACCCATATAACGATGTAGGTTCCCAGGCTGATAAGTGCCAATAGCAGCACTGCCGGTAGCACGAGCGAACTAAATGGCGGATTACCGTTCGGAACAAGTTTGGGGTAGAGGCTCAGACCAAATATAATTACTAGGCCTAGGATAATGGCGACAATAACGGGGAGTAGTAGCCCCACAACATGACGCCTTACTTCGCTGATGATAAATTCTTCTTCACTTAAATCAACGCCAGGAAAAAGTTTGACCGAATCCAGGTGTCGTTTGGTGTTCTGTGCGGTCATTGGTGAGGCCATCACTGGACTACCCACGGCCTGTGATGCCACAGAAGCATCGGCAGTCGGCGGATGCGCGTAAAGCGGTCGGCCCTCATTGTCATAGGCAACGGGTTTGTCGTAATCAGTTGGTTCCTGAGGCTGCATGGGATAATTATAGCCTATTTGCCAAGTATTTATTGCTGCAGATGCTTCGCAGCTTTGAGAGTCACCCTACGCCCACGCGGTGTTCGTTCAATCAAACCAATCTGCATCAGGTACGGTTCGTGGAAGTCCTCGATGGTACTTGCCTCATCACCCGTCAGTGCCGATATAGTCGTGAGGCCAACGGCGTTGTGACCGTAGTGCTCCATCATACTCGCCAGCAGCCGTCTATCGGCTGGGTCCAGCCCGAGCTCATCGATTTCCAGAAGCGACAATGCATCAGTCGTGATTTTGATATCGATGATGCCATCACCATTAATATCAGCATAATCACGAACACGCTTTAACAAGCGAATCGCAATACGCGGTGTCAAACGCGAACGTTCGGCCAGCATGGCAGCCGCCGTTGGATCAATTTTGCTACTCAGTAGTCCGGCAGCGCGGGTAATAACCTGACTGATTTCTGCCGGGCTATAGAATTCCAGACGGTGATTCATGCCAAAACGATCACGAAGTGGTGCTGCTAGTGCGCCGGCACGCGTCGTGGCACCGATGACGGTGAACTTCGGCAAATCGAGCCGTACACTGCGAGCAGCCGGCCCCTTTCCAATAATAATATCGAGTTTGAAATCTTCCATGGCCGCATACAGGACTTCCTCGACGGTGCGACTCAGGCGGTGAATTTCGTCGATGAACAATATATCACCATCGGCCAGGTTTGTCAGAATACTAGCCAAATCGCCGGCACGTTCAATCGCAGGCCCAGCCGTCACGCGAAGTCCGGCACCCATTTCGTTGGCGATAACTGTCGCCATGGTCGTTTTGCCAAGTCCAGGAGGTCCATACAGCAAAATGTGATCAACTGGCTCACCGCGTTTTTTGGCGGCTGCAATCGCCAGCTGCAAATTCTTTTTCAGATGATCCTGTCCAATATACTCCGCAAAAGTCTGCGGACGCAGCGTAAGTTCAATCACCTGCTCGTCATTGTCCGCGTCATGCGTCGACGTATCGACAATTCGTTCTATAACCATTAGCCATATTATAACACAAGGAAACGAGAGAAATGCAAGTCTCTGTGATGGTATACTAATGCTAATGGTTAGAAGTAAGCGATCGAGATGGTTAGTCGTTGGCGCAATTGGTGTTGTCTTTGGCGACATTGGCACCAGTCCCCTCTATGCAATCCCCGCAATTTTTGGCGTATCCAAACTCGCGCTAAATTCCGACGATATTACCGGTGTTATTTCACTTATTTTGTGGTCGGTCACGCTGGTTGTGAGTATCAAATATGTTGGGCTGATGATGCGAGCAGACAACAACGGTGAAGGTGGCATTATGGCACTCATTGCACTGGCAAGTCGAACAAAAATTTCCAGCCGAAATAAAGTTATACTGACTCTCCTGGCACTCGTTGGCGTGTCGCTTTTCTACGGCGATAGTGTCATCACACCAGCGATTTCCGTACTTTCGGCTGTCGAGGGTGTCAAACTGGTCAGCCCTGATCTTACACCACTCATTATTCCGCTAACTGTCTTTATTTTGGCTGGTCTATTCTTGCTTCAGGCTCGTGGTACCGGCAGTATCGGTCGCTTGTTTGGACCGATCATGGTTATCTGGTTTGTCATGTCGGCAGCAGGCGGATTGGGACAAATTATACATTTTCCCTCTATTCTGTCCGCGATTTCGCCACTTGCGGCTGTTAGCTTTTTTGTCAGTCATCCAGCCCAGGGATTCGTGGCCATGGGTGCAGTAGTCCTGGCAATCACTGGTGCTGAGGCGTTGTATGCCGACATGGGTCAGTTTGGTCGACCATCTATTCGCCGGGGTTGGTTCCTCCTGGTTTTTCCGGCACTCATCCTCAACTACCTCGGGCAAGGAGCATTAGTTATCCAGCATCCCGAAGCGGCATCTAGCTCGTACTTCCTGCTGTTTCCCTCGTGGTTACAGCTACCGGTCATTTTGGTTGCGACGGCAGCAACATTAATTGCATCACAGGCCGTCATCACCGGCGCATTTTCACTAACCCGTCAGGCTGTGCAACTTGGCTTTGCACCACGCCTAACGATCCTCCACACATCCAGGCAAGAGTTTGGTCAAGTGTATGTGCCAACGCTTAACTGGGCAATCGCAGCAGTTGTGTTATGGATTGTTGTGCTGTTTGGTAGTTCGGCGCACCTGGCTGGTGCTTACGGTATGGCAGTCAGTGGCACGCTTGCGATCGACACAATCCTGCTGCTCGTCGTTATGCGACAGATCTGGAAGCAACCCTCATTTGTCGTTCTCATTACAGCACTGGTTTTTGTCAGCATTGATATACTCTTTATCACGTCAAGTGCGACGAAGTTGCTACACGGTGCATGGTTACCGATTAGTATCGCGGTCGTAGGTTACACGCTCCTGACCACCTGGTACAAGGGCCATACGATTATCAGTCACGAGCGCGCCCGAGCCGAGGGAACACTGCGCACCTTTGTCCAACAACTCCGTCGTAGTGATGTGCCGCGCATCCCAGGGTATGCCGTGTACTTGGGTCATCATGTTGGTAATGCACCTCTCGCACTGCACGAAACGCTCGAGCAGCTACACGAGATGCACGAGAAGGTCGTTGTCGTGGCCGTCCAAACCAGTGACAAACCACATGTTGCCGAACATTCCCGCGTTGTATTCGACGGACTTGGTCATCCTGACGATGGCATTAGTCACGTCACACTGCAGTTTGGTTATATGGATACTCCTAATGTACCCAAGGCCCTGGAAGTCGCGCGTAGCAAAAGTCCCGAAGTTGATTTTGACCCATACGAGGCCACCTACTTTACCTCGATTAGCCAGCCTGTCATTGTGCATAACCATCGTATGGTGAAATGGCGAAAAGCACTGTACCTATTTATGGATCGTAATGCCAACAATCCGTCAGCCTACTTCAAATTACCACTCGATCATACAGTCGAAATGCGCACGTTCCTGGAACTCTAATTCGTTTTGAGCGCCTGTGTGACGCGGTCGGCAGTCGATAAATCGGTTTGTACACCTTCGAGTGCCTTGGTCGCGTCAGCCAAGCTATAGCCCAGCGCCATAAGTGCCTCCATTGCCTCGTCCGTGTGTGTCATCGTCTGACTCGTGCCATAGTTCGATGTATCATAGACAATCGGTAGTCCAACTTTGTCCGACAAATCGACAATGACGCGTTCAGCGATTTTTTTGCCAACGCCACTCGCTTTTGACACGAAAGCACTGTCACCATTTGCGATTGCGTTGCGCACAACTTCACTATCAGCGAGTGACAGGATGGATAGGGCTGCTTTTGGTCCGACTCCCTGGACGGTAATCAGTAGTTCAAATAATTTCTTTGCCGCGAGAGTACTAAATCCAAACAATTCCTGCGATTGCTCGCGAATGTGATGATACGTATAGAATTTGATCGTTTCGCGAAGTGCCGCGCGGTCGTAATCGCCAGCTGCGACATTTACTTCATAGCCCACACCATGAACATCAACGATAACTGACGTTAATAATTTTTCGGTAACAACTCCCTCGACGTGTGCAATCATATGCACAATAGTAGCATATCTTTAGGCCGTCTGCTTTCACTTGCCCTCATTAAAAATCCGCTGATCCACCAAAGAATCTTGATGGGAAAGCGGGAGGGCTAAAGATAACGAGCCTGCCAGCCTAAAACGGCAGGAAGCCCTTATTGGCCGTAATTTGATAGCTCAGTGATGCCGTTACCGAATCATACCGACTTGGATCAGTCGGACTAAATGTCGCATTGATCATATGATTACCAACACCAAGCAGTGGCGTAATGATAGACGCGCTACCATTAATAACCGCGCTCGATCCAATCGTTTGCGCACCATCCTTGAATGTAACAATACC
>JAQGGV010000022.1 GCA_028289185.1 Candidatus Saccharimonadota bacterium | reverse complement strand
TGTTGCAACTTTCAACGAACAGGGTAGCCACTCTGGCAACGCTACCGTTGATGGCAACGGTAGCCTAGGTGATGCAGCGACCGGTACAGCTCAAAACAGTGCCGGCAACGATGTTCAAATTGGTGCTAAGGGTTGTGACACAGCTGGTGAAACTACACCAGCCCCAACGGCAACTCCTCTTACCCCAGGTAAGGGTGACTTCAGCCCAGCTGCTGCTAGCCTACCTAACACTGCTGCAAACAACGCCGCTACAGTTATCGCTGTCAGCCTTGTATCTGCTGCAGCTGTTGTCGGCCTTAGCCGTGCAGGTGTCGCTGCTTACCGCCGTATCGGCAACAAATAAGGAACTCGCTGTGCTGCGAAAACTACGTTTTGTCAGCAGTATCAGCCTCGTCTATTTGATAACTCTTGGGACGATTGCAGGAATAGTGCAGTCGTCCCATTTGTTTGGTTCATCTGTCCAGGCAGATAACCTGGCACCGATTGCGCGCCAAGTAGTTCCTGTTGGCCCATCCGTCATCAGTGGTAAACCAATTCGTATCGCCATAGATGGTACGAGCATTGATATGTCACTGATTGACGGCTACTACAATTCCAATACCAACGATTGGACACTCAGCGATACACACGCGCAGTTTGCCGTTATGTCAGCATTGGCCAACAACCAACACGGCACAACATTTATCTATGGCCACGGCACAGACGCAGTCTTTGGCCAAATCGGCGAGCACCACCCATCAATGGGGACGGTCGCACATATCTATACCGATTCCGGACACGTGTTTAGTTACAAGCTGGACGACATTCATGATTACACGCCAAACGATACATCAATCCTGAACGACACGATTGATGGCCATCCACGCTTAGTCGTACAGACGTGCACCGGAGCGCTCAGCCAGTGGCGCACAATGTTTATCTTTGAATACGAGGGTGTGAAATGATAGAACTCGCTTTCTTGGCACTCGCCGTTGTCGTTCTGGGAAGTTTTGCAGTCATGGTCTTTGCCGCCATAACCGTATCTGACCTTAAAACAATTGCCATCGAAAAAGCATTGCAGTTACACCCGCATGCTCGCAAATGGCGTGGCGTCACGAGTCTGCGAAAAAACCTATTGTTCCAGCAGGATGAACGATTCATTGGTCCAAAAACAATCCGCTTTGCACTGGCTAGGTTCCAAGCGAACCCTATACTACGTTTCGTCGAAATCATCCCCAGGCTGGAATTTCCACAGACAATGCATGAATTCTTTGCTGCGTATCACCAGATCGCATTGGCGCCGTTTATTAAAGTTCGGGCACTCCTGAATGTTCACACTCGTCAACAGAATTGGCCAACCTTTGCACAAAAGGATTTAGCACCAAGCTTTCTGGATCGTTTGTATCCGCTATATGTATGGCTCGTGAATGTCATCAACCTTGCACTCTTTATATATGTCGCCAATATTGCTATTGCACTGGATCAGCCCGATTACCTGATGGCCTATATGACGGCCTTTGGTCTGTGGCTGGCATGGTCAATCACCAATCACCCAGGACTAGTATGGCGCCAAAAGATTGCCTACCTCATCCTAGCACCGGCATCATTCGTATACTTTTTGTGGCGGATTCTGGCCGCACCGTTTAGCCCGTTACGACAGATAGACGTTCGCTCCATTTTCCGCATTCTGCTATCATTAGATGTATAACATACATTCGAAGGGAGGCTTCAACGTGGCCGAGAATACATGGGATTTTACTGGATTAAAGGCGCTTTATTTCAACAATACGCTGACGAAATCACCAGAGCCTTCGCACACCGAACTATTGATTGATGTCGGCAAAAGTATCATGGAAAAACATGGCGTGCAGACAGAAGTTATCCGATCGATTGATCACAAAATTGCCACTGGCATATACCCAGATATGAAAGACCATGGTTGGGACTTTGACGACTGGCCGGATATATACGAGAAGGTGAAAGCGGCCGACATCGTCGTACTAGCCGGGCCAATTTGGCTGGGCGACAACAGTAGCGTCATGAAAATGGTCATCGAGCGTCTGTACGCCAACAGTCACATCCTGAACGAGCACGGCCAATACGCTGATTATGGCAAAGTTGGCGGCTGCTTGATTACCGGCAACGAAGACGGCATCAAACACTGTGCCATGAATGTCCTCTATAGCCTGGGACATTTAGGTTACACAATTCCACCACAAGCAGACGCCGGCTGGATTGGTGAGGCAGGCCCCGGGCCAAGTTACGGCGACAAGCGGGAAGACGGTAGTCTGGTCGGACTGGATAATGACTTCACGAACCGCAACACGACATTTATGACCTGGAACATGATGCACATGGCCAAAATGTTAAAGGATGCTGGTGGCATACCCGTCCATGGCAACCAGCGCAGTAAGTGGGATGCCGGTAGCCGATTTGATTTTACGAATCCTGAATATCGCTAGACTTTTCTAGACGCATCGATAAACGACTGGAACAGCAATCGCCATTTTGGTTCGGCCAGCTGAAATAATGACTCTGGGTGAGATTGCACGGCCATAATGTAGCTGCTACGCATGTCTTCGATACCCTCTATCAGACCATCCTCGGCATAGGAATTCACAATGAGACCCTCGCCCAGTTTATCGATTGCCTGATGATGGTGCGAGTTTGTCTGGATTTCGATTCCACCCACAATTGCTGCCAGGGCGGATGATGGCTCTACTCGTAACGTATGAGCAAGATGTTCGATACTTTTCGCTTCGTTTGAACTGTCGTGATTGTCTTTACCTGGCAGATTGTCCTTGATATTTTGGTACAAGGTCCCGCCTCTTTGCACGTTCAGCAGTTGCATGCCCCGGCAAATACCAAGTATTGGTTTATGAGCCTGGAGTGTGTGCTGGAGCAGCAGCATTTCAAAATCATCGCGCGCTTTGGAATTATCGATCGTGCCCGCCATTTCCTGCCCGTATAACTGCGGTGTCAGGTCATTACCACCGGCCAGCAACACTCCATCAACACTGCCGAGCAGTTGGTCGATAACATCTTGATTTGCTGTAATCGGGAATATGACCGGCGTCCCGCCAGCTTCGATGACCGCATCTATATATGTATAGCTTTGTCCAAACACATACGGTGACCAAGGATGCTCCTTGTTATAAATTTCGCCGGACGTTATGCCGATGAGTGGCCTCATGACCTACCCTATGACTCGTTTGTGCAACAGATCGACAAAGACGGCGTAGTGCATAACGAATATTGCGACCAGGATGACACCAAGGAGGGGAAAGACAATGAAATTCTCGACGTTTTTGCCAGTCGTGATGCGCAAGCTTTTGATGGGTGGCACGCCAAACTTGATTGGGATTGGCAACAACCACGGCACGCCCTCCTTTGTCAGGGTATCCATAATCAAATGACTAATCATACCGATGATAAATGCCCACCACACCAGATTGATGTCGACGCCGTGCATGATTGGCTGCAGAAATACGAGCAGCAGATGGAACAAGAATCCTAGCGCAACGAGTCCAAATAATGAGTGCGTGATGAAACGATGACCACCAAGCATTTTGTCGATGATACGGCCGAATACACCGCCAACTGGCAGATTACGCCAAAACGGTGCCGTTGGCTGGTCAATATCAGGCGCGATACCACCAAGTTGATTAGCCAGAAGTGCTAACACAAGTGTCGCAACACTCATCGATGGTAACGGCGAATAAATAACAATCAGAGCGGTCAGGCTTGTTGCGGCGGCCAGGTCATGGGTTCGTGCTTTCACTTATTAAGCATAGCAGAAACACCCCTCAGTTGAGGGGTGTTTCATGGATAGCCAATAATCTATACTTCCGTACGATCACGCATACCCAATGTAATAAGTGATACCAGCCCCCAACTTATAAGCGCATAGACAACTATCGCCGTTAGCGAACTTATATCAAAAACTGCCGCACCGAATGTTGGCGTATAACCAAACATTCCATAAAATGGCGCGACAAAGACTCCGCTAATACCATAGACTAAATCCACAATTGCGTTACCTTGATTCGCGCCGAGAATAAGTAGAACCATTCTCATAGCCAAAAACGCAATGATAACGCCAAAGACAAAGTATATAATCCTTGCCAAAAAAGCTGCGCTAGATGTTACTGGTTCGTGATCACTGTGGACTTCCGTTACTTGATGTACGTGTTCTACCATGTCAACCTCCTTGCTTAGATGTCGTGACATAAGTATAGAATTATGACGCAAATCAGGCTGTTAAATTGTTAACAGTCAAATTAAGAGTTTTTATACAAAGATTAGTTCTGGACGTAGCCGGTGCAGTACTCGGAGCTATTGTCCATCAGGACTTTTACGGCGTAGTCATTGGGCTTTTTGATACCGTCACAGTTTTCACCTGCCTCCAGAAGTGCTTGAGTTTTTGTTGGTTTGCCAGTTGAGGCGACAGCCTTTATAACTTTGAAACCACCGAGCGAAATATCCTTGGGTGTGATGATGGCATTACCTGACCTATGATTAGCGATAATGTTCGATATTTGCAATGCGATGTTGTTGGCATCATCGGTGCGGTTTTTGTCAGTTTGGCTTTCAGTGTCCTTGGGCGTGACGACAGCAAACAAGAGTGTGATTGCTAACGCCATCAGGACGCCCGATGCACCTGTGACGATGCCCGCAACAGACCTGCCCATGTCTTGTTTAGCCCTGATGGCGCCAACACCAAATCCGATGGCCAGGACACCGAAAAGTATGCCGAAAAACCAAAACAGAAAGCTAAACATCGAAACGACACCGAATATTAATGATACGGTTGCGCGGTCTTGATTGGCTGGCTGTTTTTTGGATTGTTTTTTGACCATATTTTCCTTGGTTAGGACATCATCATAACATCGAATGTAACGGATAACAACAGAGTAAATTGCTGAATTATTAAAATCACCTGGGTGGTTTCGAGATTTATCTCATGACCTCTGGCAATTAACAACGCTAAAGCTTATAATTCTAGGCAATGGAAAAACTAAATCGCAGAGTGGGCGCGATTGTCGGTACACTGCACGCAGAATATCGTCAAATTATGAACCGTTACTTCGGTACCATGGAGTATTTCGAGGGTGACGCACGTAAGATTTGCGAGCAGATTGTTGACGAACTGTGGGATGGTGACTTTTACCGCACCAGCCTGGGGCATTTTAACTTTTTTTGGATGCGCGACTTTGGCACGGTCTGTCAGTCGCTCGTTAACCTGGGCGAGACCGATCACGTCCACCATACATTGTCATGGGTGCTATTCCAGTACCAACGCGCCGGTGACGTCACAACCTGCATCGACCACGCCGGCAATACCTTTAATGCACCAGCACGTAAGGGCGTCGATACTCTGCCCTGGTTACTACACTGCATCAACGTCAGCAACTATCCGCTGAACAAAATGGAGCACCGATTCCTAGAGCACATGCTGCGCCGTTACCGCAAACAATTCCTGACGCAGGACCACGGTGATTTGCGCACACAGCACTACGCCGAAATGCGCGATGCCGTGTACTACGATCGCAGCGCCTATGCCTGGTCGCTGGTTGGTCGCATGGCACAGTGCGTACAGGATTTGGGCCTGTCGGGCTTTCCGTTTCAACCGGACTATTACCGCCAAGTGTTGCTGGATCATTACTGGACTGGCGACTATTTCAAGGCAGACTTTGTACACGATGAATTTAGTTCAGAATGTGCATTGATGCCGTTTTTTCTGGGTGTCATCGACGACAAGGAAAAGGCCGGAAAGACGTTTGATTACATCACCAAGGCTGGACTGAATTCACTGTATCCGTTGCAGTATGGCGAGAACGCATACACCTTTAAATATCGTTTTGGCATGGGACGATGGTTGATGAACAATTACACCGGCACGACCATTTGGACATGGCACGGTACATTCTATCTGCACCTACTCAAAAAGTACAAACGACCAGAATACCAGCAACAATACGATAATTTCGCGACCATGATTGAACGACACGGAACCTACCCCGAATTGGTCAACGCCGACGGTTCGTGGTACAAATCCCCTATTTATCGCAGCGACCCTGGCATGGTTTGGGCTGCACTGTTCCTCGAGCTTTAGGCCTTTTTGGGCTGAGCCAGCAAAGGCCCATAAATAGCGCCAATAAACAAAACTGACAGTCCGACGATAAATAATGTCCAACTGGCCTGTATATGCTGAACTGACAAATCACCAGCCGTACTCGCGATGATAATGACGACGATGCCAACAACAGCTCGACCCCTCAAATCATGTTGACTAGTAAACGCTGTCACCGCGACCAAGATTGCCGCTATGACGAGCGCAAGTAGCCCAATCATGTGAATACCAAAAAGTGCATGCCAAAAGTTGGCTGCACTTGATGCTGTATGCTCGTCCGGCTCACCAAGTGCGACCATTGCCACGCCTGTTACATACATGACGACCAATCCTGCCATTAGTACGCGCAGTGTTACTATAAATTTGTTTGATGATGCGCTTTTGGTACGCATCGAAAGTGCAGCTTCTTTTGTTGAAACCATATATATCCTTTCGAGAGCGCTGCGCAGTCGACACATGTCGGCCTTAAGGGTAACGAATCACCCATTCGAATAGGTATGAACTATCCTAGACAGTACTTTTCTCGTTATTTATTGACGAGGCAAAGCCTCTACCCTCATTATACTCTGCTAGTTACAGCCGTTCGGTGATAATAATCTCAACTGTATCCCCGGCTTCTTTTTTGATGGCTTTGCGGATGTCGGATCTGATCGGTAGCATCTGT
>JAQGGV010000002.1 GCA_028289185.1 Candidatus Saccharimonadota bacterium | reverse complement strand
CCTGCATAACGTCGGCTTGATTTACTACGAAACCGAAAACTACACCAAGGCCGCCCTCGCATTTGAGCAAGCCCTAGCCATGGAGGACGATCTATCCGCCCGTCACATCGCCTATGCCAAGGTACAGGAAAAGCTTGGTCACGAGAAAAAAATGATTGAATCACTTGAGAAGGCTGTCGATATCGACCGCATCCCGCAGACACTGACCATTCTAGCTGACGCTTACGAACGGGTCGGCGAAAATGAATTGTCGCTCAAACTCCGTGAAGAAGCTGCCCGCATGATCATCCCACAGGGCAAGCCAAAGCGCGTTGCTCAGCCTCGCAAAGTAATGTAACTATTGCTCCGAAAGTAATTCTCGGGCTACACGGAGGAATGTTCCGTCACGTTCCCTCATAAATTTACTACCGCCATTCTCTGATGTAGCTCCATCAACAAGCTCGATTGCGCGGTCAACGGAGTCCGCCCAACGAACTTCGAAGCCGGCAGCAATTTCCTTTTCTGTCAGCGTCGGAGTCACGATATCACCGAATTGTTTGGCAATATATGCCACAGAAACTTGTCGAAAGCCTTCCTCGGCACGCTCCTCGATGATTTGACCAATCTCCATCTCGACCGTGGCCTCGCAACCAGTTTCCTCCAGAAGCTCTCGCGCTAGGGCGTCCTCTAATTCCTCGCCATCCTCAATACCACCACCAGGTAATTTGTAGTAATTATCCGTTGATCCATACATAAGGGCGACTTTTTCGCCCATCAATAGTACAGCGCGAGCCGCAAAACGCTCTTTGCGTAGCACAAAGTCTAGTGCAGGCAGACCGACGTCACGATTGCGGATAGTTTTTAGTACATTCATAGCTTTATTTTAGCAGATAGCAACTGGGCGAGGGCAGCGAGTTGCTCCTCTGGCGACGCATCCCGATCACCAGGACGGTATAGGTATTTACGTGGTTCGTAATCGGTAATACCGTCGTCACCAGTACTACGCGGCACAACATGCAAGTGAAAGTGGGGGACTGATTGGCCGAATTGCGCTCCCTCGTTCCAGGCATAATTAAATCCCTCGGCACCAAAGTAGTCAGTCAGCGCCACTTTCACGGCCAGTAGTAGCGCATGCATGGCGGCCATTTCTTCGCTCGTCAGCTCGTTGACGGTGGCGACGACACGCTTAGGTGCAATCAAAGTATGACCAGGAGTAATCGGAATATTAGTCAGGAAGGCAAAAGCCTTGTCGTTGTCAGCAATGACTCGCCCAGGTATTTCGGGAAGTGTCGTAAAAATAGATGTTTTGTCCACTTTGTCATTATACCTTTGCGTAACGTCTTGAACAATTCTCACCTCTGAGGTACACTTGTATCTGTACTTTCAGAAGGTATGTTCTTTATGGTCAGACATATATGCCGCTTTAGCTCAGTTCTGTCTGAGCCGAATGGCGAGTAAGATAATATGAGAGCAGCTCTAACCAAATGAGTTGTGAATGTACCTTCAATTTTAGATATGCCGCTTTAGCTCAGTTGGTTAGAGCAACTGTTTTGTAAACAGTAGGTCCTCGGTTCGAATCCGAGAAGCGGCTCCACGGTAAGGTAATGAATCCTCATTGGTTTACCGTTGCCAACCGCAACGACGATACGCTGGAATCGTGTAGTGGCAATCACAGGAGACTGTAAATCTCCCGCCTTTCGGCTTCGAAGGTTCGAGTCCTTCTTCCAGCACCAAAGAAATAAGGTCACAATAGTGACCTTATTTCTTTGGTAAATTGAATGGACTCGAACCTTCGCTTTTGCCATGCAAAAGTCGAAAGGTTCGGCAGAGTGAGCGAAGCGACAGAAAGCGCGTAGCATTTTCTGTCGCGAACGAACGGCGGAGCCAGCTCGCTGGCGATGTCCTTCTTCCGCATATTCACTAAATCCTTGGCTCACATCTGTTATTTTGCTATAATAGTCCGGCTACCGAGCATTAGCTCACAAGCAATCCGCCGCGATAGCTCAGTTGGTAGAGCGCATCCATGGTAAGGATGAGGTCCTGGGTTCGAATCCCAGTCGTGGCTCCAGAAATACAAGTACCTCTAGTCATAGAGGGAAATTTATGCTAAAGTAGACGAAGTTGAAATAATAAATGCGAGTTAATTATGCCTAAAAAGAATACGAAGCGAAAATTGGTTGGACTAGTCAGTGACCTCAGTGGCCACCGTACTTACTATACGACAAAAAATGCTCAAACGACGACAGAGAAGCTCAGCTTGAAAAAGTATGATCCTGTTGCACGTAAGCACGCTACCTACACCGAGACAAAGAAAAGCCTCGGTCGTAACGAAGTCAAAAAACGAAAGAATTAGTATTAATTCCACTTCAAAAAGCCCCACACACGGGGCTTTTTGTTATATATGCACGTTATGTCAGTCGTGAATCAATCGCTTTTGCGATCCACAATCCGTAGTGTAGCAGCTCATCCAAGAGCTGCTCACTTGGCTTTGTAGCCTCGGTAATAAACATGACACTATCGCCATCAATTTCAATTGCAAACGGGTAGTTATAGCCGGCGATGGAATCGATTGTCTCGTCGGTGAATAGCCTATACAAGAGCGGTAGCTCGGCCGGTGATGACAGCAGGGCATAGGCAGCATGAAATTGAGCGCTCTTGTCGGCCGCCACGGTCAGCGATAGATACCGAGCCTCGCGGTGAGCCGTCAAAATACGAGCATAGTATGCCTTGGTTTGCTGTTTTGTTCCTAGGAAAATAAATGGCAAATTATGAACGTTTTTCAAATCAATTTGCAATACATACCAGCGGTGAATGGTGGTTTTGTAGCCCTCAAACGCAATACTCGAGGTCCGTTCGATAAGCGCCATATCGTAATCCGCATGTGAACCGATGCAATAATTTGAATCAACTTGATCAGTGGAGGCCGACGAGCCACGCATGGCCGGAGTATCTTCACTGTCAGGGTGAACTGTTTGGAAATATATCAGATGATGTTTTTTGGCGAAGTTCAGGACTACTTTTCGGCGCGTGGTCGCACCACGGAGCTTGCTCGTAACCCTCGCAGCACCTCTTTTGAATGTCTCAGCTTGCCATTCAGGCATATCATTTATCCTGTTTTATAGTATCTAGCAATGTCGCGACGTATTCTGCTTGGCTCCATATCAGCGGCGCCGGCGCAATCAAGGAGTGGTCAATCGGACTAATCTGCTCTGACATAACACCTGTTTGCGGGATCAACCCATTAACCCAGGTCAGGATTGATTCAACAAGTTCTGATTCACCGGTTTCTATGTAGTACTGCGCCATCCATAATGTCGTAATGAACCACCAGTTACCCTTTGAATTGGGGTCTGCGCGGCGATAAACATCGTTTTCGTAGCGAGGAAAGGCCGCAATACCAGGTTCTGACTGTAATTCGGTGACAAATGTTTTGACGGCAGAGTCGAGCTCTGGTGACCCGACCTTGAACAGGCCGAACATAAACGAGCCAAAGATACTACTAGCGTCAATTGTAGCGTCGTACTCAACTTGACCATCAATAACGCGCAGGCCCTTATAGAACACTTTTCGCTCGGAATTATAGAGGTATTTATGCGCACTCGTCTGGATGTCATCCGCTGCCGAGCGCCACGCAACCGCACTTGCTTTGTCATTCATAGCATCAGCGAGGTCAGCTGCCGCCTGCAATGCCGCAAATGTGACCGATGTTGTGTAGGTCGTCGTCATAAAGACTTCTTCCCACAGGTCATAACTCGGTTTGGGCAGACCAGTTGTCTCATCAACGAAATCTTTCATCCAATTGGCCATTGGCTTGACCATCGTGTCATAGAATTCATGCAAAATACGCATATCGCCAGTCATTTCATAGAACTGAGCCAGAACAAATACGACAAGAGCCGTTTCGTCCTCTTGGATCGGTGGTGCAATAACGCCGCCCTCGTGAATGTATGAGTGCCAACTAGAACCGAGGCCCCCGTCTGCGCGATATTTGTGCATCAGATAACCACTCGGGTGCATCACGCGACGACAAAATTCAAAGAAACGATATGGTTCCTCGACAAAACCCATCCGCACGAGCGGCCACAACACCATCGCTCCATCACGTGGCCAGCAATAGGCATATGCATCCCGGTCGTAATTAAGCATCGAGCTATCAGTACTCGCAATGACAGCGCCGCGTTTGTCGATATGTGATTTGATGATCAACACGCTCCGCAGGAAGTTATCGTGATACTCGGGTGCCAGTTTTGCGGCCGCAGTCGCTGCTGGCTGTATCCATTTGTGCCACCATGCCGTCGTATCATGGAGTCGTTTAGCCAGGCCATCGTGGCGGATTTGTTTGTCGATGTAGAGTGCTTCACGTAGGGACGAACCGGCAGTAATCCAGTAGTGAACACGCTCGGAACTCATCGGCGCGACATTCAGACGGAAGCGGAGGATTGAATCAACCTTGCCATGTTCGACGTTGCCGCCTGACAATTCGCCATCCTCTGCATCTTTGTAGGTCCCCTCGTGGCCTTCAATGCCAAACAGGCCAATACTATGCTGATCGAACGGTTTGTCGTCATAGGTGCCCGAAACGATGAATGCGCGACGGCCGCGATAGTGCAGGATTGCTTTGCTATCAGGTAAATACTGGGCGGTGTCGGTATTACTGCGCGAATCATCAATCGCGAAGGCTTGGTGCATAAATAATCTAATTTCGCGCGGTTGATCCGATAAATTCACAACGTGGATATTGCGCATAAAGGCGCTGGCCGACGCATCGACGAAATC
>JAQGGV010000080.1 GCA_028289185.1 Candidatus Saccharimonadota bacterium | reverse complement strand
GATAATGTGGCCATCCTGTGTTTTGAATGACGTGCCAAATAGTTGGTACAGACCGCAGATCAGTAGCATCGGAGTGTCGGAGTCTGCGAGTTTCTTTAGTTTTGGCCCGATCTTCAGCAGATCATTTTGGATTTTGTCTTGGCCACTATCCTGTCCGCCGCCACCAATAACAATGTCGACATCATCAGGAAATGCATCGCCAGGATTATACGAAATAACCTTAGGCTGGTAACCGTGCCACAATGCGCGACGGGCGAGTACTAGTACGTTGCCGTGATCGCCATATATGTTCATATCGCGAGGGTATAGTTGCAAGATAACTAGTGGCTTACTCATCATGATACGTCCTCCACGTCTGTGACTTTTGCCAGTTCACGCCGCAGGGCCAGCATGGCGGTGTAGGTACAGTAAATTCGCTTCGGCGAATCGGAATGAGCAGACAAGAACCTACGCAGCGACTTTGATAAATCTGTCGCCACGTTGCCAACCGGTACATCGTCGTACTGCATCCGCAGCGCCATGTCATAGGCGCGAATACCACTAATTTCACTCACGCCGCCAGCGCGCAGACTATCAAAATCAACATCCCATAGCCAACTCATGTCACGGCCATCGGCGTAATTGTCATTGATGGCGATCATGGTTGCATAACCATTCGGACTAAATGATTGCAGGCCTAGACGAAAGCCACTCGGGTTTTTGACCAAGACCAGTTGGCAGGGTTGGCCATTAACTGTCAGGTTTTCACCACGTCCAAATGCCGGCGTGACGTTTTGCAGCGCCGTGATCATGGCTTTTTCGTCGAGTTCATCACCACGAATCATGCGGCAAAGTGCAACGGCTCCAACTGCATTCAAAATATTATAAATGCCGTTTATTTTGAGGTCTACGTTATGGTTTTTGCTGTCGTAGCTAATCGTTGCATGATTTTCGTCAGTTGATTTCAGGCTGGTATCGTCGGCAAAAAGTGTCGGGGCGAAGCGAGCTACTTTTTTGTCCGAACGCATTTCATCATCCGACGGGAACTGTTTCAAAAGTTCGGTACTAACACCGTAACTTCGTAGTGGTGCAGTAATGTCTCGGCGAAATTTTTCACTTCCCAGTCGTGGATCGTCCCGATTAACGACGACACCGTCGGTCGTGGATAGTGCAATTTTGTGGAGAAGGTTTGCCGTATGGTCAATTTCGCCAAAACGGTCCAGTTGGTCACGCATGACGTTTAACAGCAGACTGTACTTTGGTTTGATTTGGGCCACAAATCGGACAGCATGAGCCTCGTCTAGTTCAAGCACAGCAATATCGGCGTCCAGTTTGCCACGAGTATCAACCTCGCCAAGTAGCGCTGCCGCGACGCCGCGGATGAAATTACTCCCTGTGCGGTTGGTAAATACTTTCATCCCTTGGCTTTCTAGTAGTTCGACAACCATCTTGGTCGTCGTTGTTTTGCCATTGGTCCCACTGATCAGAACGACGCCCTGGGGCAGTTGGGATAATACGTCCGGTACAAAGCTTTTGTCGATGGTTTCGACGAATAGCCCTGGAAGTGCTGAACCACCGCCACGTAGACGGGCAACATAACGGACAGCTTTGCCCATCAGAACGCTGTAAGGTTTGGTCATATACCCCTATTATACTGCATGCGCAGATGGTACAATGTGGTTATGCTTTTGGTCACTGAGCTACTCAAGTGGTGGTACACCGCAGGGCTACGCCAAAGGGCGCAAAAAGTCTCATTACGACTCGATGGAACCATCGATTATTTTTCTATGGATTTACTCATCAAGACGCTTTTTTCGCCGTTTCGTCAGATATCGGCTGGTAAAGTGGATGGTTCGCTGGAAGTCCAATTGCGTGCAGTGGTCGACAAACTCTTCTCACGTGTGATTGGCGCTGTTGTCAGGATAATTTTGCTGGTTGTCGGCTGCGTCACTATTGCGCTGCAGATAGTCCTGGCAGTTGTCGTCATGATTCTGTGGGTATTTGTGCCACTCATGCCGCTTATCGGACTCGGTTTATCCGTTGCAGGGGTAAAACTCTGATGCAATCAACCTATTACAACTACAAGGGTGCTCGCGCAGCCAAGGCACGCTTGGGTGTCAAAATAACCAATTCGGTTCATGTATTCCTGATTATGTTCGTCTTGTTATGTATCCTCGGTGGTGCAGCGCTTGTCGTCGTGCATATTTCTTGGGGCTGGCTGGTGGCTGCGCTAGGTGCATTGCCATTTATGGTTTACGAATGGGACAAGGGTGAACTTGATAATCCGCCAGTCACGACCAACGCGGTCGACGGACTGCTATCTGGTGATATACTTGGCAAGCTCGGTAGTGCTCCAACGCCAAAGCAGATTGCCACGGCAACTGCATCGGTACGTGGTGGACAGTTTTTTGCCGTACGATTTGGCATCACAGCCAAGTTTCTCGACGATGTCACGAGCGATAATCCTGAGGACACCGAAACGATTTGGAAAAACGCTCTCGACATCAAAACACAGACAGATAGTCTAAGTCTGAACGGCGCAGTCATGGCTGTGGCGATTCTGAGAAGTTTTGCTGATTACGAATCGCTACTCGCCCATATGCACCTCGACATCGAGGATTTGTATGCTGGTGTGCGCTGGTACAATCATTTACGTCAGCTCGTTGACCAAACCAAGCAGCCGCGTAGAACTGGCGGTATTGCGCGCGATTTTTCATTTGGCTACACACCAATGCTCAAACGTTTTGGTCTCAACCTGAGTGAACAAGCTGCCGGCCGTTTAACGGTCGAAATTGAATCACATCGCAAGGCCCTGAACCAGCTGATTGATACATTTGGGACCGGTGGTCGTCAGAACGCGGCGCTTATCGGCCAGGAGGGCGTTGGCAAAACGACAATTGTTCACGCCTTTGCCGAAAAGCTTCTAGATGCCAAGGCAAAAATCCCTGCAAATTTAAAATTTCGCCAAGTTATTATGCTTGATTCTGCATCGCTGATTGCGGCGGCACCTGGTCGCGGTGAGCTAGAAGGCCTTATTATGCAAGTCCTGGGTGAGGCATATACGGCCAAAAACATCATCATTTGCCTGGACAATGCACAATTATTTTTCGAGGAGGGGATTGGCTCGGTCGATTTGACGAATGTACTGCTGCCGATTCTGGAGGCCGGTAATCTGCGCGTCATTTTGACCATGGATGAGCAACGCTTCCTCCAAATTGGCCAGCGTAATCCGGCGCTCACAAATGCCCTGAACCGCATCAGCGTCGCACCCGCCGAACGCCTCGA
>JAQGGV010000042.1 GCA_028289185.1 Candidatus Saccharimonadota bacterium | reverse complement strand
GGCTTCAGACTTCATATGTTTCGGTAAATCACCTGCACTTGGTTACCTGTGGAGCGGCGCGTACAATCCTGCCACAATCGTGACTGGGTTTACAAACCCTGACATAACCGACATGGACAACGGCGAGAGCCCTGACCTATTCTTTACGATATTTCCACCAGGCGCGTCCGGTGGTCTCTTTGGCTATGTATGCGCCGTCGACGCCGGAATATCAAAATGTACATCGCAAAGTGAATCCTATACCGGTACAAGTGGTGCCGCAGGTTTTCAGCAACTCACTACCTCTACAGGCACTCCCGCCATGCAGGGACTAGCGACCACAAAGATCGCAGCCGGCTCGCACGCAGTCTGTTTGATTCCGAATGGACAATTGTATTGCTATGGTAGCGCAGCGACTGGGGCGCTCGCCAACAACTCGACAGGTACAGACCTGCCAAACGCAACGTTAACAGGCACGATGACCAACGGCGTTGCAGGCAGCACCAAAATTGGCACATTAGGGACTAATCTGGCGTCAAATCCGACCAACTTTACGTTCGCAGCCAGCGGATCCATATCTGTCGGTGGCGGCCATGCGTGTGGAATCGTCAACGGCGATGTCTATTGTTGGGGCAAGAATGATTACGGACAGGATGGTACCGGCGATACAACCGATGTCGCGCAACCGACAACGCCGCCACTAACTGCGGGTACGGTCGCAGACAAAGTCAGCGCTGGTGGCAGCCATACCTGTGCAATCAGCAAAAACCAGCTGTATTGCTGGGGTCGCAACGACAATGGCCAGTTAGGCATGGGCAACACGACCTCGCCTATCCTCGTTCCGACGCTTGTCACGGCCTTTGCGGGCAAGCGCGTCACGGACGTGAGCGCTGGTCTGAACGGCACCTGCGCAATCGCCAATGGGCAAGCATATTGTTGGGGCAAGAATGATTACGGACAAGCAGGTACGACAATCGGCCAACAAAACTCACCTGTTGCAGTATCCGGAATAACTGCCGATGCCACCGGTAACGGCAAGGTAGCAACGTCGATTAGTATGGGTGACCGGCACGCCTGCGCTGTCGTCAACGGCGATGCATACTGCTGGGGATCAAACGCTAACTGTGCACTGGCCATTGCACTCTGTGTTGGTACATACTCATCTGCACAAAAAGTCACCGGTGGCTCGATGTCCGGTTCATACAATAACCTGACATCCAATAACGTAACCGGCGTGAGTGCAGGCAACGACTTTAGCTGTGCCATCGTCAACAATAACGTTGCTTGCTGGGGCCTCAACACAAGTGGCCAAGTTGGCACGAATAGTGCGACTGGCAACATTACGACTCCGTCGTGGATAAAAGACAGCTCGGGGACCCCGATAACCGCCGAGGCAACAACCATATCGGCCGGCTCGCAACATGCCTGCGCCACACTTCAGGGAGTGATTTACTGTTGGGGCGAAAACGGAAACAGCCAGCTAGGCGACACGACGGCGACCGACAAAATCTACGCCGAACCAATCACCGGTGGTGACACCAACTGCAATGGCACAACATGTGCTGGCGATACAAGTAGTGGTACAGTCCAGGCAACTATCAACGTCGCCGCGGGTGGTGATTCGACCTGTAGTGTGTCGAATGCAAAGATACTATGTTGGGGTGACTCATCAAACGGACGCGTTGGCAACCTCGGCGCAGCCGGCAACACGTCCTTGCCACTTGGCACCAGCAATTACGTCTTCCAGGTACCGTATTACAAGGGCCCAATCTTCTAGACGTAGTTGTTATTTTTCTGGTATAAGGGCTTCAGCCCAACCAGTCACATCCCACTTACTAATAAGACCATTTAGCACAAATGGGTCGCCCTCTGCGAACTCTTCGGCATCAGCCTTATTTGTAAAGATACCTAGGGCGCCGTCCATCGGATTTTCCATCGGACCGATTGCAAGCAGTGATCCTTTGCTCTCATACACCGCCCAACGGCGCTTGTGTTCCGCAAAATATGAACGTAGTTTTTCCATGTCGGCAGGTTCAGCCATCTCATAACGAAGTAAGTATTTCATCCGTATAGTGTATATCGCCTGTGACACTCATGTCTATTTATGTCTTCCATAGAAAAAGACTTACCTTTTCAAGTAAGTCTTTTTCTATGGAGGGCCAGGAGGGACTTGAACCCTCGACACCCTGCTTAAGAGGCAGGTGCTCTAACCAGCTGAGCTACTGGCCCACGTCGGCATGCACTGATAGGTTTTCGCTTCCAAACAAGTTTGAAAGCTGGCACCCAACGTTATGCCTCCTTACAATTTTGCAAACAGCTAAAGCTTGGTTTACAAAATTGGTTAGTTGCAAACTGCAACTCTGGAGTAGATTAGCATTTTACAGGGGTACTTGTCAATATAGGCATAAAAATTGTTACAATAAATATATGTCATTCCAAGCCTACATCGACAATATCTATACCAAGACCAACAAGACACCCGACGACTTTTTGCAAGCAGCCAAGGCAAAGGGGCTAATTGCTCCTGATGTAAAAGTCATGCAAATCGTCAACTGGCTCAAGGACGAATATGGCCTTGGACATGGTCACGCTATGGCAATTGTGCAATCATTCAAAAATGCCGGGGCCTACCCTGTCGAGAAAAAATAGCTACTGACGAACTTTGAGCGTTTCGGATGTAAACGCGAGTTTGAGTGGTTCAATAATCACTTGCTTTGGTCCGTCCTCGACATTGCCTGCATGCCATGCTGTAAACCCATGCTCCTTAGCCACAGAAATGACTCCATTAACGGAGGTCTGCGGCACATACACGGCCCAACCGGCGCCCATGTTGTAGTTGCCGTACATTTCGGCATTATCGACGTTCATTTCGGACTGCATGAACGAAAACAGCGGGACTTCTGGTGCTAACTCGTTCATACGATAGGTAAACTCTTGGCGTGATCGCATCAACTTACGCCAGCCGTGACCGGTGATGTTTTCTTGGCGGTGAATTTCTACACCACTATCGAGCATGCCTTGTACAAAGGGCGAATAAAGATGCGTCGGTACAAGCAGCGATTCCCCAAATGTTTCACCATCAGGGAGGACCGTTTGATAGCCCTGGGGCAATCGGTCGGCCAGGGCACGTGCAGAACTCAGCCCGTTTGCATGGATACCACTACTTTCAATCAACACAATTGCGTCGCCATCCTGCAGTTCAGCTCCTGACACATAGCGCTCCTTAGGTTTGATTTCACCATCAATGTGACCAGATAATTCCACTGCTCCTGGCACAATAATACCTGACAAAACTGGTGTTTCGCCGCCCGCCCAGGTTGCGCCAACGGTGTTACATGCCGCCTGGAATCCAAGGTTGAGAGCTCTTGTCCTCTTTTTGTCAGCAAACCACTCGTTATTACCGGTGGCTACATGTGCCCAGAATTCCGTATCTGCCGCGCCAGTTGTCGCAAGGTCATTTGAAATCATTGCGAACGTATCCTGTGCGATTGCACCATAGTGCGACTCGCCGTCTGGATTTGCAGCATCCACCGCATCCGCGACGAGGTTCTTTGTTCCTAGTCCTTCTGTAACACCTACAGTGTATTTGTCACCCTTATCCACCACAAATGCTGATTCACCGCGGCTACCGCTCATTTCAAAGTAGCCTCGGGCTGCCAAATTACCAGCCGTTGCCACTGCCGCGGCAGATGCCTCAATTTTGAAAGGGTCGATTTCTTCGTAGTTAACGATCTTGCTGTATTCAAGTGGATTTGTCATATATCTATAGTCTCCCGCACGCAAATTTTACACAAGCATAAATGTAATGACAATTATTAGAAAGCCGAGGTGCCGTTTGGCGAGCCGAGTCCGGTTGGGCCGTCATAGCCTGCAGCAGATGTACATAGTGCCAGGTTAGACCTCGAGAAGAACGAGGTACAGTTACCATTTGAGCCACTAGATACGTCGTACAGACCGCCCAAGTGCGCGTAGGGATACTCGCCGTACTTGAGCGATTTACTGGTAGCGCCTGCGTTGCCAGCCAGCGCATAGACACCTGCAACGATTGGAGATGCAACACTTGTGCCACCAAAGACTAACCAGTTTGCGCCACCCGTCGAGCCATAGCTGTCATAGACGGCAACACCGGTGTTTGGATTCGCAACTGCCGAAACATCAGCGACCATACGCTTACTACAAGTCCCGATTTGCTTTTGCCACGTCAGTTTCGCGACGTATGTCGAGCAACCACTGCCAGCGCCGTTCCATGCAGCCTCTGTCCAGCCACGCGTATTGCTCGCGGCCGTGAGTGACGTTCCACCGACGGCTGTCACATACGGTGAGGATGCGGGGAATTCAACGCCATAGCCAGAGTCACCAGTACTAACGGTCACCGCGATGCCAGGGTGATTATAGGGTGCCGCCATTGCAGCCGCTGTTTCGCTGCTTGATTCACTACCACCGTAACTGTTGCTGATGGCATTTGCACCAGCTGCTGCTGCCGCATTGACTGCGCTACCGAGGTCTGCAAATGATGAGCTATTGGATTCAACCAACAGAATTTTACAGCTTGGGCACGAGGCCGAAACCATATCGAGATCTAGGTCAATTTCTTGGCCCCAACTAGTGTTGCTGGCTGGTAGCGGCAAAGCCGCTCCCTTTTGGTTTAGCTTCGTAAAGAAACAACTTGTTTGATCTGCAACACTTGGCGTTGGGTTGGCAGTGCTACAAATCGGCAGGTTGAACTGCTTACGATATGCCAACACATCGCTGGCTGTGTTTGGATTGTTATAGGCATCAACAATGGCAACCGTTTGACCATTAGATGCAAATGCACCCGTAGGTAGCGCTGGTAATTTATAGGCGCTCGCTAAATCGGCTGGTTTGTATCCATTCGCAAACGAGGCCGTCGCCAGTGGTTTTTTGCTGCCATCCTCGTATACAATATGCGCGCTACAGTTGGCAACGCCGTCCTTTTGCCGCGAGCAGACACCTTTCGTTGGCTTACCGAATGGTAAATGGGCAGCATCCGCAGTGGTAAATAGTGAAAGTGGACTGATCAAAGCGAGGACTACGGATAAAAGTAAGCGTTTTTTCATGCTTTCATTACACCACTATGCGTCCCCTGTGTCGATAGAGTTTTTGCGTAAGATACATCACAATCTGTTCCCCAAAACATACCTATAATAAAGCGGTAACGTAATAGAGGGAGGATACTCTATGGGATACAAGGAACTTATCAAAAAAATGCAACAAGATTCGGGGCTGTCTAGCACGGAGTCGAAGGAATCAATGGAGCTGATGGTCGAGTCCATCGCAGAGCGGCTTGGTTCTAGCGAGCGGCATGAATTTGCCGAGCAGCTGCCAGAGGAGCTGCAAGAGGTCGCCATGACTGCCCTACCAGCAGGGCTCGAGGATGGGCGCGATATTTTACACGAGTTCATGGAAAAGGAGAACGTCCAAGAGGAGTACGCCACAAAGCAGATTAATGCAGCATGGCAATCACTGAAATCACTCATCGGTGACGCTCAGCTGTCAACACACATCAGGACATTTATACCGGCGACGGTTATTGCAGCGATGTAGCAATCCACTCCACATAAATAAGACTAGTTTTCACTAGTCTTATTTATGTGGTCGCTAAATCCTTAACTTTTGCAAAAATCTGATCTCTAATCTTTCGCGTATCATCCACGTCCATGTAGGCTGGGTCTTCGATATCCCAAACTTCAACTTTTGGATTGTTTATCAAAAATGCAGGGACAGTTTCTGGCTCAGCCATGTTTATAACTTTGTCATATGATTCAACCAGTTCAGGTGTTACAAGCTGGCGAGCGTTATTGCTGATATCCAAACCTAGTTCCTTAAGGACCGTCACGATATTCTTTGATTTCGATATCTCACCCACCGTGAGTTCCGGATGTATCGGGTTGGTTCCGGCCGAGTCTGATCCACTAGGGTGCAAACTATTGTAGAGCGCGGAAGCAGCTTGACTGCGACCGACGTTGCCGCGACAGACGAAGAGGATTTTTGTCATTGTTTTATTTGTTCTTTTTTTCTACTAATCTCGAGAGCTTTATAAATATTCCAATCATCGTGATGGCAATCACAATCAGAGTAACTACAATTACACTATTAGTACTAAAGATTTGCCGCCAATCTACAACCATACTACAGTTGCTATCGATATTTGCGGACGCGCTAACCCCAATAGCTAAATTGGTCGATGAAGAGCTGTGTACCGTTGAATTGATTCCAGGATTGGTAAAACAAATCTTTGGAATGTATGGCCCGAAAGTATCTGAATTCGCGCTCATTATAAGTGTAAGTACGATTAGCGATATGGTGAGCACAAGCCAAGCTGCTGGTGTTGGTATTTTTATGCTACTTTTACCCCCTATCGTGCGCTTCCCCGTGCCGACCAAACGTACATTTTTATTCGTTGGCTTAGTACGTTGTCCATTCTTTTTATAACTAGTTTTTTTAGATTTATATATTCGATATCCGCCAAACACAATTGCAAGCATCAATGCCCAAATTGCAAGAAAGAACAAGTTTACAGGCCCAGGTTGGTTCACGGCCTTCGTAGGAAAGGCATCTCCAACTATTGCCGAATTGCAATTATTCGCCTGAGGCGCCTTGTAATATGGATTAAGCGAATAGGTAATATCGAGGTCGATATTGTACATTTTGCCCTCATAAAATGCATACATTGTTTGATGGTCAGGGGCTGGAGCGGTTACATACGCAGGGCGAGCCACGAGCCCAGACTGTTGCTTTGGCGAGTAATGGTCGGTACTATCCAGCACAGTATTTAGAGGAATTGTCTGGGACGCCCTCACCCACCCACCCCTAAAGAAGTAAGTTCCTTTTGCCAGAGTCCCGCCCTCTGAAATCAAGACATTCGGCTCATAATCATGTCCAATGACAGAGTCCAGTGGCCTATCATTCGTTTGCTCCGTAGTGTAGCCCGGATACTTACCATCCATATCTTTTGAGCCAATATACAGATCAGATTTAAGACCCTTATCCGTAAATTGTACGACGGTTGCTTCACTAAAGAGATGAGTACTTAGAACATCTTCAAGAGGATTCGTAATTTTTACATCCGCAGCGAACCACAGGTTATCGATGTCATTATCGTTCGTGGTGCTACATGACCCAATGACGGCGTGTGTCGTCGGTACTACTAGAGTCGAAAATTGAATCGACAAAGCAAATATGAGAACGAGGATAAACCTTTGTTTTTTATTACTGCCTGTGCTTTTCATGGATTCATAATAACACCCGGAAGGATATCGCTCCACTTTGTTTCGTTCCTCCGTTCGAAAAGGGACGAAAAGAACTTTTTGTTTTGTTTTCTTTTCTCACTATGCCGAACCTCGACGGTTCTCGAACGCTTTCAGCGCTCTACCAAGCAAAACGCCCCACAGAAGTGAGGCGATTTGCTTGGTACACCCGGAAGGATTCGAACCTACGGCCCTCTGTTCCGAAGACAGATGCTCTAATCCACTGAGCTACGGGTGCATATAATGTGTCTACTTGGACAATTGTAATGTACTGAGGACATTTTACTCTACCCGGATTAGAGCATGCTCTCATTTCTATTTTTCGCCAGACAAGCTGTCGAGGCACTGAACTACGGGTGCGCACGGTAGTGCACAGCATGCACAACTGTAGTATTGTACCATTTATCCCTGTTGTAGGCTATAATTAACCTACAAATGAATGTCCAAACAAACATCCCACTCTCGACGTTGACGACCATGAAAATCGGTGGCAATGCCAACTATGTCGTCGATGTGACCACCCGCGAAGAGCTGCGCCAGGCCTACCAAAATGCCAAAAAATTGGGTCAACAGGTCTACATAATCGGTAGTGGCAGCAACACAATTGCGCACGACGAAGGCTTTAACGGTGTCATCGTCCACAACAAAATCCCCGGCATAAAGGCCATTGTCGATGACCACGAATCGACAACACTTCAGGCTGGTGGCGGTGAAATCTGGGATGATTTGGTCAAATACTCGGTTGACTTGAACCTGTCGGGTATCGAAGCCATGTCCGGCATACCTGGCACGGTCGGCGCGGCCCCCGTCCAAAATATCGGCGCCTATGGCCAGGAACTCGCCAACACGTTCATTTCACTCGATGCCTACGACACCCAGACTGACGCGTTCGTCACACTTTCATGGGAGGATTGCAGCTTTTCGTACCGGCACAGTATCTTTCGTGGCAATGCCCAGGGCCGCTATGCAATCACGACAATTACTCTTAAACTCTACAAAAAACTGCCCGAACCACCTTTTTATGAAAGTCTGCAAAAGCGCTTCGACGAACTACATATCACTGCTTTCACGCCACAAACTATCCGCGAAAATGTACTGGCAATTCGTGCCGACAAACTTCCCGATCCTACCAAATGGCCAAATGCCGGCTCATTCTTTAAAAATGCAATTGTCGAAAGTTGGCAGGTTGAATCCATTCGTCAGAGTAACTCTGATGTTTTAGCCTTTGATCAGGGGAACGGCAAATTCAAAATTCCTGCCGGCTGGCTGATTGAAGCATCTGACCTAAAGGGTGAAGTGCTGCACGGCATGAAGGTTCACGACAAAAACGCCGTAGTCCTAATAAACGAATCAGCCACCAGCTACGCCGATCTGGCTGCCGCTCGCGAGCAAATCATCACAACCGTTCGTGATAACTTCCAAATCGTACTGGAACAAGAGCCGCTCGAACTCGACCAACCAGTGTCATAAGCATAAGCCTGTTGCATCTGAACGTAAGATTGACTATTATAAAGCTACTATTTACACGTTATAGGAATATCGAATGATCAATCGACTGTGGGCCAACGTAACAAACTCGTATTTAAACTTTATTCATAACTTCCGTGTCATGGTACCGATAGCGGGGCGGCAGCAAGGTTTTACAATCGTCGAGCTCTTGATCGTCATCATCGTCATCGGTATTTTGGCCGCGATTATCATCGTTGCCTATAACGGTGTAACGACCTCCGCCAACGACAGCGCAGCCAAGGCCGGTGCCGTCACACTACAAAAGAAACTTGAGGCATACAACGCCTTTCAGGGTGCATACCCACCAGCGGCAGCAACAACCGCACTGAACACCGTTCAGTCAGCAGCGCTGCTTGGTAGCGGCCTGGCAATTGGTACGCCGACCTCTGCAACTGGTAAAACGACCATCCGTTTGGAAGTTTGTACTGCACCAGCGGCAGCAACAGGTTATCGTATTACTTACTGGAGCTACCCTAACAACTCACTACCAGCTATTGGTAGCCAACAAATTAGCGGTGGCACTAACAGTACTGCTTGTACCACTTATACAGTAGCGACATAATCCTATTTACAACGTGCTAATGGTTTAGTACACTTACGTCATAGATAACATTTAATAAGGGGCATCAATTATAATGAGTCTTTCTAGCATCAAAAAGATGAAGAACGAACAAGGTTTTACAATCGTCGAGCTCTTGATCGTCATCATCGTCATCGGTATTTTGGCCGCGATTATCATCGTTGCCTACAACGGTGTAACGACAAGTGCAAATGACAGTGCGGCAAAAGCAGCGGCAGTCACACTACAAAAGAAACTTGAAGCATACAACGCATTTAACGGTGCATACCCAGGTACTGCAGCGACAACAGCGCTTAACACCGTACAATCAGCTGCGCTCCAAGGTAGCGGCCTGACAATCGGTACGCCAACATCTGCAAATGGTAAAACAACAATCCAGCTGGAAGTTTGTACTGCACCAGCGGCAGCAACAGGTTATCGAGTCACCTATTGGAGCTATCCAAACAATTCACTCCCAGCTATCGGTAGTGCGCAAATTAGCGGCGGTACCAATGGTACTGCATGTACGACATACTCACTAGCAACCTAGAGTAACCTAGCTGCAAATCAAAAAGGACCCATGTGGTCCTTTTTGATTTGGTTCGATTATTTACTTGTCGCTTGGCAAAGGGTACTGCAAGGCAAAAGCTTTTACTTCACCACGCAGTGTGGCAAGGACATCAGCATCGTCTCGATTGTCGATGGCTTGTTTCATCCACTCGGCAATTTGCGCCATATGCTCCTCACGCAAACCACGTGTCGTAATGGCCGGTGTGCCCAAACGGATACCGCTTGGTCGGAATGGTGGCAATGTGTCGTCGGCAACGGCGTTTTTGTTCAGAGTCAGCCCAATTTTGTCCAACGCTTCCTCGGCAATCTTGCCATCAATGCCAAACGATTTGTGTACGTCGGCGAGTATCAGGTGATTGCTGGTGCCACCGGTGATCAGTACGAAATCACGTTTTTGCAGTTCATCCGCCAGAACAGCGGCGTTTTTGACGATTTGGGCTGCATAATCTTTGAATGATGGGTCGAGTGCTTCGCCAAACGCGACGGCCTTGGCCGCAATGACATGCATATGCGGACCGCCCTGCATGCCAGGGAAGATTGAGCGGTCAATCAGCGTTGGGATGTTTTCGAGCGTTTTCTCGGGTGCTTTGAGCGGGTTACCAACGGTTCCTCGCGACAGGATCAGGCCACCACGCGGTCCACGGAGCGTCTTGTGCGTCGTCGTGGTAATAACGTGAAAACCGTAGTCGAACGGATTCTTG
>JAQGGV010000066.1 GCA_028289185.1 Candidatus Saccharimonadota bacterium | reverse complement strand
GGCAGTTGATGCTGGCGCGCTGAACGAACTTTGTATTACGGATAAAACCGGCTACTTATTGCCTGTTGATGATGCGGCGGCTATGTCGATGGCGCTCGCGAAATTATTGGAACATCCAGAACGACGCAAGGAATTTGGCAAAAACAGCCTGGCACTCGCCAACAAGCACGACGTCAAAGTTGTCATGCCCAAATTTGTGAAACTGTACAAAGAAGTTATTGCAGAGAATAAATAACGGTCCACTTTGCTCGAGTCTTCTTTAGACTGCTTGAAAACTTCAAACCTGTTGAATAGTCACCGTTACGCGCCTTGAAATTCACGTTTTAGCGATGTAATTTCATGGGCTGCACTACGCTTTTAGTGACTATTCAACAGGTTTGAAGTTTTCTGCGACGCTCCGATTGACAGACTGGTCTCGCAGCGAAAACGTCCTGTTTTTGCTATTACAGGAAGCTTCGCCTAACGCAGAAAGTCACGAATTGCGTTTGCAACTTGCTCAGGTTTTTCATAGTGTGATAGGTGGCCTGTGCCGGGAACAATCGTCAATGTCGCCCCTATATCCCTGGCGATTTTGCGCTGCATTTTGAGCGGTGTGACGTTGTCGCGATTACCGTTGATAATCAGTACATCGAATTGTTTCAATGCCGATTTGTAGCGGCTCATACCGGTTTTGGTGACCTCTTTTTGTAGGCGTCGGTTCCAGCCGATACTACTGATGAAATCGAGGTTTTTGAAATGGTGATAATGGATGACGTTTTTGAGAACTTTGTCCTTGGTTGTCATGATCATTTCGGTCGCAACCCACGATAATTTGCGGCTATGGGCGATTTTGTCACCAATCCGTGGCAAACGGTGGCCGGCAACGTAGTACAGGCGGCTAAAGAGCACGCCGACACGACGCATTTCGACGCTACCGACGGGGGTTGGTACGGGGCTAGCTAGGATCAGTTTGTGGGCAAATGATGACGGATGTTGGCGAACGGCCTCGGCCACAACCAGTGATCCCATGGAGTGGCCTAATACATGTGGCTTGTCGAGTTCTAGCTCCTCGACGAAATCGATCAACAGTTCGCCCATGTCCCTCAGCGATAATTTTTCGTGTGGCAGTGGACTTTCGCCAAAGCCTGGTAGGTCGGGTGCGATGATATGGAAATCATTTAACAAAGGGATAACGTACTGAAAACCCTCGTGCGAACCAGTAATACCGTGCACCAGCACAAGCGTCGGCGTTTTTTCGGGGTTAAATTCCCAGTAGACGATTTGTTCGCCGGTCGGTAATGTTAGGGTTTGTTTGGTCATCGTAACCAGTATACAGCACCCCTAGAAACGAGTTAACCCCCGCCCACTCCACAGACAATTGTCCGTGGAGCGAGCGAGGGTTGGGGGCGAAGTCAGCGCGCGTTTGCGTTTGCGTTCGCGTAATCTTCCGCCGCTTTGGTGCCCGACTTGACCATGTAAGGCCGAATGACCTTGTTGATGTCGTCGATGCGGGCGCACATGACCGTGAGGCCTAGCAGCGCAACGAGCGCGAACAGGCCAGTCAGGAACATCGTTCCGGTGGACAGCCCTACGTGTGTATACGACACATGCAGGAGGTCCAACAACGATGCCAAGAGTGCTTCCAGGTGGTTCATAATGTCCTTTCGGAGAGCTGGATTTCTAACCAGATGCATTATACCATATCATAAGCATTTTGTCCATACCCTACAGATTGACAAACGGATAATGACACATCAAAATACGCCCTAGGAATCAGCCCGTTTGCAGCCGCATCCAAGTTGAATCTGTGTTATTAACATTGCACCCCCACCCTAGGAGTAGTCGTGAAGTTGAAACGTACGAGGCCAATAGCAAGTCGGTCCCCGTTCGGGGTCGTTGTCGAGTTTTTGCCGGCGGTCACCATTGCTTTGGTACTCTTTCTGATTACCATCGCTTGCATTGTGACCATGCATGGTACCGAGCCCTTTGCACGTCACCGTCTGGTGATTGCGACGGTTGCACCAACGCCCCCGGCCGTCGACCCGTCGTTCGAGCTCGACAGCAAACTGGCGCGCCAGATCCTGGCGGCCGGATATCCACCGGGCCCAAAGGTTCCCGTCATTCACCCGCTGCAAAACCAAAAAGCGCTCGACGCCGGTGTCTGGACAGGTATTGACGGCATCGCTGGCTACCTGTGCAACATGGTGTTCGGCGCCACGCTGACAGAGGTCACACCTGTCCATGATGGTCGAATACTGGTGTACTACAGCGCGAGCATCGAGATGCCCCGGGTATCTCTTGACGGCGTTGTCCGCGCCTGCCAAGGTGGAGAGGACTTCATGCTCACCGAGGATGAACTGGCGCATATCGCCGGCTAATCGGTGGTGAGGGGTTGCAATTCGACACGCCCAGTCGGCCAATAGGTCGGCTGGGCACTCTCACTTTGTCTATAACGAGTTATAGATTGAGCCGGAGTAAAAAAATAACGCCCGAATAAATCTTCGGGCGTTATTTTGTTTGATGTGTCTACTATGCCGCTGGCGCAGGGCTCAGGTTGTGCGTTTTGATAGCGTCGAGTAGCTTTGGTCGGTCAAAACCAAGAATTAAATCGCCGGCAACATCAGTCACAGGCACGCCGGAATAGTTTCCGCCGCTTTTGCTCATGAGTTCCTCATAGGCTTCTTTGTCTTCCTCGATGTCCTTTTTGACGTACTTGATACCAAGGTGATCCAACCACTGGGCCTCGGTGTGACAGAATGCGCACCAGCTGGTGCTGTAGATGGTGATTTGTGGAGTTGCGCTCATGATATCTATAACCCTTCTTTTACTATACTAAGTATATCAAATACACTCTGGTGGTGCAAGCCTATTAACCATCATTATACACTAGTTTCCCGATGAAGTTTCGCGGTATACGAGTGCGCCAACTGACTCTGACTGAACCGGTACGAACTCTGTGTGAGTGAAGGGGGTGCCCCTAAGACGAGCAATTTCCCGCTCGAGTATCATGTTGCGTTCGTTCTGGGTGCTGGCGTCCTCGTACTCCTCTGCAAGCAGGAAAAATGTCGCTTCGGACCCGAGCCCTCTAATAATCCGAGTTTCGAGGTCACGGCGGTACCTGTGTCCCTCCTTGGTTGACCAGGCGCTAACATAGGCGTGCCCCACTAAATCAACTGGTATGCCACCGGGAGTATTGTCGCTAATCGCTGCAAAGAATCGGCCCTCTGATATATAACGTGGGTTTTTGTCCACGCGCCTTAGGCCGGGGTCATATACATTTGGCATAGTGGTATCAATGGTGGGGTGGCGTGTGACGGATGCGACATTGGTCAGGTGTGTGACGGCCCATTCCTCGACCATGCGCATCATAATTTCCGGATACCAAATACCGTTCATAAAGCCAAAGCCATGTTCGGCACCAATGCCATGAGTATATTCGTGAAAGGCGACGTTTTTGAGGTTATCGGTCAGCGGTAGGTGGCGGTTTCGGAAGAATAGATTTGATACGGCAATCAGGTCGTCGTTGGCATAGCCATCGGCGTGCATCAGGCCTGATTCGAACGTGTCCATAGCCTTGAACTGACCGTACTGCTTGAAGGTGTCGTGATACTGCACTTCGACGCCTTTTGGATAGATACCTTCGCCCATGAGGTATTCGGCTTTTTCAAGCGAATCGGCCTGGATTTCGCCCAGGTTGTCATCGAGCCGTCGTTGCAATTCGTCGCGGCGGAGCTTGTTCCACAGCGCAAAAAGCGCGATGTTGCGATCGTTGGCGCTCGATAGCCATTTGAGGATATTGAACCATTCGTCGGTTCGTTCGCCCGGTATAAGGTCGCGAAGCTCGTTCATGGCATCTGGTAGATCGTCCCTGTTGAATCGTGCAGGGACATCCACGGCGGCCTGCTTGTCGCGTGGATTGTTGGAACTGAGTATGCCAGAAACGGCCACGCGCAACTGATCAGCCTCGTTGTGCGCATAGGGTGGCAGTCGGTCGGGGTCGCCATATGTTTTTATGTCGGCAAAATCGGCAAGCAGGGCCGCAAAAGCGTATTCTTCGGGCTCTTCCTGCTGCTTTTTGAGTAGCTGCTCAGTGATCGATTTCATTTCACTTTTATACCATAAAATACAGTTAAAAGCAATCAGAAACGACTATTTGGTCGACGATTTGACACTGGTCAAGTACCAACCGCCATCCAGACCCTGGTAGACGGCTAGTTCGAGACCCATAACTTGCAGCATACGAATCTCGGCAGCACGCTCGGCGGCGTTCTGCGAGGCATAGCGAACTTTATTGTCGTCATTTGACTGACCTATGAAGGGCGTGTGTTTGACTTGTTTGTTTCGCCTAGGCATGGCGTCATTGTATCAGATGGTGGCGGCGTCGCGGTTGAGGTATTCGAGGGACAGATCGCCGTCCTTTAGGAGGAAGAGGTTGAGTGTGGCATTTCCGACTTCGGTTTCGAAGGTTTTGATGCGACTCCAGTCCTCGATGTGCGAGGCCAGATATTTGATAGACCCAGCGTGGGTATAGATGAAGTAGCGACCAGGTTGTTTGTCCTCGAAGGTGTCATAGACCCAATCCTCCATCCGCTCGCCAACCTCGTTCATGGACTCGCCACCTTCTAGCCGAAAGTTTTTGCCCTGGCGGTCGATTTGGCGCAGGACATCCGGCGTGTAGACACCGATTCGCGGCAATCCCTCGGACAGCCCATGGCTCTGCTCTTGGATTTCGTCGGCGATTTCGGGCTCGATGTCGATACCCATCGCACTCAGCGAGTAGTACCCTGTGTCGCGTGTGCGCCTGGCTGGCGATGCGTAGGCTGCATCCGGCAGCAAACCCTGTTGACGTAAGTTGGCTCCGAGCCTGACCGCTTGTCCGAGCCCCCTATCAGTCAGTGGCGCTCCGCTTGTCCGCCCCGCGATAATGTGCGGATTGGTGTTGGTGACCGTTTCCGCATGGCGGATCAGGTAGAGCTCCGTTAGGTTGTTATTTTTGGGCATAAAAATAGCCCCTTTCTGGGGGGCGATTTATTCTTGGAACCTCTCTTAATTTATCACGCCGGTGGTCGGTGGTCAAATTTTATGCAGGACCGGGCGTTGGGTACTGAGTAGACACTTGGAATATCAATTCATCTCTGTTATAATCAATACGTAATGAGCGCTGCTGAGGCGAAAAAAAGCGACGAGAAACAAACCCCGCCAGAGAAATCGACGGTGATTTTATTGTTTAACATCGTCGCTGATACGACCTGGCGAATGTTTGCCCCAACATTTGGTGGCACAGCACTCGGCCTGTGGGCGGAATCAACTTGGCATATAGCTCCATGGGGCGGAATCGTCGGACTGGGAATAGGTATACTTATCACCGCTTTCCTGGTGCGCCAGCTCTACAAAGATGCCTACAAGGATAATAAATAGAGATGTTAAATAATTTTGCTGCCAGTAATATCGAGATTAGCGTCGGATCACAGACGCTGTTTCACATTGGCAATTTTGCGTTTACCAATTCCCTATTCACCGGCACGCTGAGTTTGATTGTGCTGTTGGCGCTATTCGCCTACGTCGTCAAGAAGTTGAAGCGTGGCCAATACAATCGTTTTATTGGCCTAGTTCAATGGGCGTTCGAGGGTATGCTGGGTCAGGTGTATAGTATTATCCCGGACAAAAAGGTCGCCCGACAGATTGCACCACTGGCGCTGACAATCTTTTTCTATATGATGGTGTCGTACTGGATGTCTGTCCTGCCGGGTCTGGACTCGGTCAAATACAACGGGGCACCGGTCCTGCGATCGATTGCAGCTGATTTGAACTTTACGTTTGCCGTCGCCATCATCGTGCTCGTCATGGTGCAGTACCAGGCCATCAAGGCACATGGCCCTGTCGGTAACGTCAAGCGCTACTTCCGCAATCCACTCAAGGACCCGATAGGTGCGTTTGAGGGATTCCTGGAATTCATTGGCGAGTTCAGCCGCTACGCCTCACTGGCAGTTCGTATGTTTGGTAACTGTTTTGCGGGTGAAATCCTATTGCTGATTATTGGCATTCTGACCAGTTACTTTGCCGTTGTTGCCCTGCCAATTTTCATGGCCTTTGAGCTGTTTATCGGCTTTGTCCAGGCATACGTGTTTTTCGTCCTCACCGTCATCTTTACATCGCTGGCCATCGAGGGCCATGGTGGCGGACATGAGGACCAACTGACAGATCATTCCCCTTCTGATACCGGTAACCATACGGCGGTATCAGCAGGATGATGGTAAAATTATAGGTAATTAAAAGGAGATATTTATGGATCAATTAGCTTTCGTGCTTGCTTATGCCCTTCCTGCACTCGGTGCAGCTGTTGGTATTGGTGTTATTGGTGGTGGCGCACTTGGTGCCTTCGGTCGTAACCCAGAACAACTCGGTCAAATCCGTACTCTGATGATCACCGCGATTGTCTTTGCTGACTCGCTGGCCATCATCGGTATCGTTGTCGCGTTTATTGCGCGTTCAGTCGCCAAATAGTTTAAAGGAAATACATGATATACCCACTCCAACAATTCGGTGCAAGTTCCTCGGGCGACGTATTTAGCGCTCTGGGTATTGATGGCCAAATGCTGCTTATCCAAGGATTGGCATTTTTGGTGTTGATTTATGTCCTCAACAGATGGGTCTTCCCTGTGCTGATGAAAGCTGTCGACGATCGCCAAGAAGCGATTGAAGCCGGTACCAAAGCTGCCGAAGCTGCCGAGAAAAAGGCTGAAGAGGCCCAAGAGGAAGTACAGAGAGCGCTGAAAGAGGCGCGCGCTGAGGCTAAAGACATCGTCACAACCGCCAAGGATGAAGCCAACGCCATGATTGCGAGTAGCGAGGATAAAGCCAAATCCCGTGCCGAGAAAATCGTCAAGGATGCTCACGAGCAACTAGAAAAAGACGTTATTGCTGCTCGCAAGACGCTGCATAACGACACTATCGAGCTGGTCGCATTGGCCACCGAAAAAGTCGTCGGCAAGACCGTCAACAAGGACATTGATAAGAAAATCATCGCCTCGGCCGTCAAGGAAGAGGCCTAAATCATGGCCACTGCCAAGCTATCACGCCGCAAAATCGCCGCCTACTTCGCTGACGAAGTTGTTGCTGGCAGGAGTGTCGTGAAACCGCTGGCAGCTTACTTGATTGAGAGCAAGCGCATTCGTGAACAGGGCCTCATCGTTCGTGACATCGAAGCCGCCCTTGCCGATCGTGGCATCCTGTTTGCCGATGTCACCAGCAGTTATAACTTAGCTGATGACACGAAAAAAGCTATCCAGGATTATCTAAAGGATAAAACCAAGGTAAAAGATGTCCACCTCAGAACCGACGTCGACGAAAGCCTGCTGGGCGGTGTCAGGATCGAGACACCCGACCAGCGACTAGACGCCACACTCCGTCACCGATTGAACCAATTAACAGCAAGCAAGATATAAGGAAATTATTATGCCAGAACTAGCAGTCACCGATCTCAGTAAAGAACTCCACGACGCCATCGAGAAACTCGAAGTCGCGGGTAACCTCGAAAGTGTGGGCATCGTCACCCGTGTTGGTGATGGTGTCGCCTGGGTCTATGGCCTGCGCAATGCGGGTTATAGCGAAGTGCTCAACATCGAAACCGACCACGGTACGGTTGAGGCATTCGCATTGAACTTGAACGAGGACGAAATCGGCGCCGTGCTGCTAGGTGGCGAAGAGTCTGTATCTGCTGGTGCCAAGGTGACTTTGAAGGGTACGGTGCTAGACGTCCCTGTTGGTCCAGAGTTGCTTGGTCGCGTTGTTGACCCACTTGGTCGCGCACTTGATGGTGGTCCAGAGATCAAAACGAAGCAACGCGGTCTGGTTGAGCGCGAAGCAATTGGAGTACTTGGTCGTAAGCACGTCCACGAACCTATGATGACCGGTGTCATGGCAATCGATGCGATGTTCCCTGTTGGTCGTGGCCAGCGAGAGCTTATCATCGGTGACCGTCAAACCGGTAAAACTGCCATCGCCATCGACACAATGATTAACCAGGGCAAGCAAAAGACTGGCGTCGTTAACATCTATGTTGCGATTGGTCAGAAACTTTCCAAGATTGCTCGTCTGGTTGAGCGTTTGAAGGAAGAAGGCGTGATGGACAACACGATTATCGTCGCAACTGGCCCATCTGATGCCGCTTCACTCCTCTACTTGGCGCCGTATTCTGCGACTGCCATGGGTGAATACTTCCGCGACAACAAGGAACATGCGCTCATCATCTATGATGATTTGACCAAGCACGCTGTTGCCTACCGTCAAATGTCACTATTGCTGCGTCGTCCACCAGGACGTGAGGCCTTTCCTGGCGATGTCTTTTACCTGCACTCACGCCTGCTAGAGCGTTCTGCGAAACTATCCGATGACCTAGGCGGCGGTTCACTAACTGCCCTGCCTATCATCGAAACACAGGCTGGTGATATTTCTGCCTACATCCCAACCAATGTGATTTCGATCACCGACGGTCAGATCTTTATGGAGACAGACCTATTTAACCAAGGTATTCGTCCAGCGATTAGTGCCGGCCTCTCGGTCAGTCGTGTCGGTGGTGACGCCCAGACCAAAACTGTTAAATCTGTTGGTGGAGGTTTGAAGCTTTCCCTGAGTCAGTTCCGCGAACTCGCGTCATTTGCACAGTTTGGTAGCGATTTGGACGAGGACACCAAGAACCAAATCGAACGCGGTCAACGCCTGACTGAACTATTGAAGCAACCTCAATACACACCACTCGGTATTTGGGAGCAAGCTGCCAGTATTTTGGCTGTCAGTAGCGGGTCATTCGACAAGGTCCCTGTCGGCAAGATCAAGGATGCACAAACCGCTTTGCTGACTCGCCTATGGACTGACCACAAAAAGGAAATGACGGACCTGAATAAGGGATCTGAAAAAGTCGTTCCTGGCGAAGGCACTGCCAAGATTATTGAAAAAGCTGCAGTCGCCGCAGCAAAGGGTTTTGAGGACTAACAGATGCCGGATAACCTCTCTAAATCAGGCTGGGAGACCGTTAGGGCTCTTGCTGATGGTGAGGCAAGACGCATGCGAGATGACGCCCTCCGTTCACGACTCATCGAGGGAATTTACGGCGAAGTATCAACGTATACTGTCGATGAATTACAAGTAGCTCTCAATTCGCTCAAGAAAACGAATAGCACCGCGGAGGAAACTGAATAATGCCTTCAACGCGTGCACTTAAAACTCGTATCCGCTCGGTCAAATCGACCAAGCAGATTACGAAGGCCATGCAACTTGTCGCGGCTAGCAAAATGCGTAAAGCCCAAGAGGCTGAAAAGGCGTCATTGCCCTACACGCAGGTTGCCAGCGAACTACTGACATATCTGGCGAGCCAGGGCGAAACTGATCGTCACCCACTGTACAAACAGCCCGAGAAAATCAGCGCTCGCCTATTGATTGTCGTTGCGACAGACAAAGGGCTGGCCGGTGCGTACGACGCAAATGTTTTGAAACTCTATGCCAAACAACTGCTGGATGACGATGCTGCTGGTATTAAAAACAATACGATCAGTATCGGTCGCCGTGCTAATCGTTTTGTGACGCGTATCAAAGACGTCAAAGTCGTCGCAGTCTATCAAGACTTACCTGATGATCCGTCCGGCGCACAACTTCGTGCGGTCGTCGATAGCGCCATCCAACAATTTGAGGCTGGTGCCGTCCAGGCAGTCGACATTATCTATACGCAGTTTATTAGCAGCGTCAATCAGCAAGCAGTTGTGCAGCGTTTGCTCCCGGCTGGGTTCGAAAAAACAGAGGTCAGTCAGACTGTTCGTACCGCTGAGTTTGAGCCAAGCGCCGAGGAGGTCCTGGAAGCGGTCACCTATCGCTTGATTGAAGCGCAGGTTTATCATGCACTGCTGACTGCTCGTGCCAGCGAGTACATTATGCGTATGCTGGCCATGAAAAACGCCACCGACAATGCCAACGATCTAATTGATGACCTAACACTGGCTATGAACAAAGCCCGCCAGGGTGCAATTACCCAGGAACTCGCCGAAATCAGTGGCGGCGTGGAGGCACTTAAGTGAGCGAAACTATGGCATCTTATCGACACGACAGCGACACGGAGCATAGTGAAACGGATCTACCGCCTATGCCAAACCTGGAAAGGCATGTTGCAAAGGCATCATCGTATCCACAGCGTGTGCCCACTATCGAGCAGTTCAACAACAACTACCCGCAGCTTGACCCAGAACTTAGGGCGCTACTTGTTCCGCCCGACCCTGAACGTGAATCACGGGATGGGATTACTATGCTGGCTGAACTGATGGAAAAAGCGCCGGACTGGATACTTGACAGAGAGTATGTCGTAATGACAGATGAAATGATTGAAGACGCTCTCGTTCGCCGTATCCAGCAGGAATACAATGTGGCACTCGATACACGTGCTATAGGTGCTGCGAGGGGTATTGTACGCGATGCGATTAGGATGACGCTGTATGGCAGTCTTGAAGTACCAGGGGTAAAGGTCATTGGCGCCCCGATGCGCGATGACGTACCGAGTGTCGTGGCCTTTATCGGACCAAAACCTGACAGAAGGATAAGGCATAAACTGCTGACACCGGACGAGCGCAGGGAATATGGCATCAATACGATCACCATCAAAGAAAAGAAATTATCGAAGAAAGTACTAGCACAGATATTTAAGGCAGATGAGACAATACAAGGAGAAAATCATGGTTAAAACAGAAGAAAATTTGAAAACAAGTACCGGCAAGATTATCGCCGTCGTCGGTGTTGTCATCGACGTTGAATTTGGTGATCACGCCAAACTGCCTGCAATCTATCACGCATTGCAGATTGAACACGAGGGTCGCACGATTACCCTAGAGGTCGCACAGCACCTTGATGAGCATACGGTTCGCGCCTTTGCTTTGTCGAGCACCGACGGTCTGCAACGTGGTCAAAAAGTCCTGGCAACTGGTGCACCAATCAGCGTACCTGTCGGCAAAGAAACCCTTGGACGCATGTTTAACGTCGTTGGTGAACCAATTGATGGTAAGCCAGCGCCAAAAGGCACGCAAAAAGCGCCAATTCACCGTGCTCCACCCGCCTTTACCGAGCAGTCGAACAAAGCTGAAATTCTGGAAACGGGCATGAAAGCTCTCGACCTGATCGCACCACTGACCAAGGGCGGCAAAGCCGGTCTGTTTGCCGGTGCCGGTGTCGGTAAAACTGTCCTGATTCAGGAACTTATCTTTAACATCGCCAAATTTCATGCCGGTAACTCGGTCTTTGCCGGTGTCGGTGAGCGTACCCGTGAAGGTAACGACTTGTACTACGAAATGGAAGACGCTGGTGTCTTGCCACGAACTGCCCTCGTCTTTGGCCAGATGAACGAGCCACCTGGAGCCCGTCTGCGCGTTGCACTATCCGGCCTTGCCATGGCTGAAGCTTTCCGTGACGAAGGTCAGGACGTGCTACTGTTCGTTGACAACATCTTCCGCTATACCCAAGCCGGTGCCGAAGTGTCTGCCTTGCTCGGTCGTCTGCCGTCAGCTGTTGGCTACCAGCCGAACTTGCAACAGGAAATGGGTATCCTGCAAGAACGTATTACAAGTACCAAAAAAGGTTCAATTACCTCTGTACAGGCTGTCTATGTGCCCGCCGACGACTTGACTGACCCAGCGCCTGCAACGACATTTGCCCACTTGGACGCAACCATCGTGATGAGCCGTGCCCTGACCGAAATTGGTATCTTCCCGGCTGTCGACATCCTGGACTCTACTTCGACATCACTCGACCCAGAAATTGTTGGCGAGGAACATTACCGTGTTGCCCGTGAAGTCCAGCGTGTCACGCAGGAATACAAAGACCTGCAGGACATCATCGCCATCCTGGGTATGGAAGAACTTTCTGATGATCAGAAACAAACCGTCAACCGTGCTCGCCGTTTGCAGCGATTCTTTGCACAGCCTATGCACGTTGCCGAGCAATTTACCGGCAAACCTGGTGTGTATGCGAAACTTGCGGACACAATCAAGGACGCGAACGACATCCTGACTGGTAAATACGACAGCAAGCCAGAGTCATGGTTCTATATGGCACCTGGTCCACTGAGCGAGAAGAAGGACTAATAGTGAAGTTTCAACTGGTTACACTCTCTGGCATGAAGCTCGACGATGACGTCTATGAAGTCGTCCTGCCTACTGCTGCTGGTGAAATCGCGGTCTTTCCTGGCCACGAACCGGTTGTAGGTATCGCTGTTCCTGGCGCTATTGCTGTTCGTCACGAAAAGGGCGACGCCAATAGCAAGCTTGATTACTTTGCTATCACTGGCGGCGTCATCGAAATCAATCCTTTGGGTTTGAAAGTACTCGTCGATGAAGCTGATAGCGGCGAAGACATTGTTGAGGCCGAAACTAAGGCCGCACTCGATCGTGCAATCAAACTCCGCGATAGTGCCAAGGATCAAGTTGAACTCGAAAAAGCGCACCAGTTGGTTGACCGTCATGCGGTCCGACTCAAGGTCGCTGAATTGCATCGTCGCCACCGCCGTTAATTGGGCTTGCAATTTGCCTTATGAGGCGTACAATAAACTATGGTTTTATAAAAGACAAACACGATTACGTGTCTAACTTATAAGGAATACTTACTCATATGCATACTGCTGCAAAGCCTTTCGTAGTGCTTTCGCACGCTGTTGGCACAATCCAGCCTGACGACAGCCAACAGGAGCGACTCGAAGAATTTACAAACCGCATTACCAGCGGTGAATTCCACAAACAAACCGATGCTCGTATTGTCTGTGACTGCGTCGACGGCCGCTGCGGCGCGGCGGGCGCGCTCATGCCAAATGCAGCCGGTGGTAGCGAATCAATTACTGTTGCCGATGATCTGACAACGAAATCATTCCAACTAGGCCCAGACGACAGTACACTCGACCAGTACAAGGCTACACTCGCCTTTCTGAACCGCAACGACGAGCCGATCGGTGGCCATACCTGTGAGGGTATCGGCAACGATGCTAGCGGCTGTGCTGCAAACGATAAATTACCAGCAGTCTACTCATTTATGGCACAGCACGGCGATGTTCTGCGTGACTTGGCAGAACAGCTTGGTGTCAAAATCAACGAGCAAACTCATCTGTTAATTACCAGCAACGCATCTGCGCGCGATGAATTTAGCAACGGCCCAGACCTACTAGATGCACTTCGTAGCCAAAGTGGTTCTCGTGTTAGTACACTCAAGGGTTCGCACCGCGAAGTCCTGGTCGCTGTCAACACAAAGTTCGGCACGACGCTTGATCGTGATGCGGTAGCCGATGAATTCGGTGATAATTATCAGGCATTCAATGTCGATGTTTGGGCCTTCCCTGAATCGGCAAAACTTTGCAGTTATTTTGGTGGTGACCACGAAGCTGACCAGAAAGTCGCAGCCATGGTGTATTACAACTTAGCCGTTGCGCATGTCATCGGTGGCAAGAATTTGCGCGTCGTCGTTGTCAAATAGTACCGCTTGTGCTATCATTGCCGCATAACCTCTGTTAAAAATAAACAAAAATAGGAAAAAATATGGAGCAATCAAAGAATTCATCTCGTCGAATGCTTTACATCGGCATTGCCGTCGTTATCGCTGTCGTTGTTGCAATTATCGTCGTTGCAATCGCGATGCTAGGCACTACCAAAAACCAAACAGCCTCAACGACAACAACTCCAGCGGCGTCGAAAGTCGTTGCTAGCAAGGACGATGTTAACCAGAGCTTGGCACAACTTGATGCCACTATGAAGCAAGCCACAGCTGACCAAGCGGTAGCCAAGGCAGCTCTTAAAGACAGTACAAATCAGATAAAGGTGGGCAATTAATATGAAATTTGTCTCTGCAACGTTTCCAGCGACTTTCGCTAAAACCTCACTTGTCGCAACAACTTTTGTCCTCGCAATGGCCAGTCCAGCGGGTGCGATTAGTACTTCATTGTCCGCTTCATCACTTTTGGACCAGTTCAAAACAACGGTGACGTCAGCAATTGATTCGAGTATTACCAAACTCCAGGACTCATCAAACAGCCTCAACTTTAGTATTTCTGCAACAGCCGACAAAAGTGGTCTGAACGTGTCTGGCACAGGCCCCGCTGGGACTGTATCCGGCAGTGCCGGTAGTAGTGGAGTGAGCGGCAGCGCCAGTGGCACGAACGGCTCGAGTGCTTCGGGTAGTGTCAGTAGTAGTGGCGCCAGTGGTAGCGTGAGTAGCTCTGCAGGATCCGCAAGCAGTAGCACTAGTCCATCAAGTGGTAATTCTGCAATTAGCTTTGATCCAACTAGCCTACTTCAGGGCATACTGAGTATACCTAAAGAGTTGAAGCAGAAACTGCAAGATGCCAACAAAAAAGCAATCGATCAACTGACAATCCTTAAAACAGAGGTTCTGGCGACGGCTAACATTCAAGACGTTCAAGCAAAGGCGAAGCAATTCGATCAAGAGTTTAAGCAAATTGCGACCGCCAATGTTCAGGCAAGTGTCACGAAATCAATGGACAGCCAAACGCAAGTCCTTGATCGTCTGCAAGTTGCGGCAAATAACATCCAAACCCAAGTTAATAAGTTAAAAGACTGTATCCAAAGTGGCTCGGCGAGCGCAACCGGCACAATTGGTAGCGGCACAGCAAATGGCAGTGTCAACGCTTCTGCACCAGGCTGCACAGACCTGAATGTCGATGCGAACAGCGGCGACAACGGTCAATCACTCCAGGATCAAATTGACGAGATTAAAAGTTCACTCCAAACTGTCCGTTCATTCCTTTCGTCGTCAATCAGCCTTATCGGACAACTAAAGGAAGGTAATTACAGCGGCACAATCAAGTCATTCAACGGTATTGATTCGCAAATCGATATTACCGCCAACCTATCGTCTGATATACAGAATGAACTCGTAAACTTATCCGCAGCAGTTAATAAATAGGAGCTTTGTAATGGACGATCAACCACAGAAAAAATCGTACAAACTAGTCTGGATAGCCGGTGCATCATTCGCAGTCTTCGTCGTGATACTGGGTACGACTTTCATGCTGGTGTCGCAGTCGACCAAAAATGACAAAACAGCATCAAAAACAACGGCAGCGTCGTCATCTGCAAAGGTCGCCAGCAAAGAGGATGTCAAAAACAGCTTAGACAAGCTTTCGGCAAGCTTGAAACAAGCAGCAACCGCTCAAACGGCAGCCAAGGCTGCGCTTGCAAGTAAACCCGTAAAGGTGGGCAATTAACATGTATCTCACGCCTATATATATCCCGACCAAAAAAATGATGGTCGCATTTCTGATCTTCCTCAGTCTACTCCTTGCTGCCTATGGACCAATGGCGTCAATTAGTAACGCCCAAGCGGCTGCTGATGCGTCGCTACAGACATTGAAGCAGAAAGTAACATCAGAAATCAGCCGTCGTATATCTGAGCTTAAGGGTTCGCTGAGCGGTTTGAACGCCAGTATTAGTATCAACAAAGACGGTGTCAACGCATCTGCATCTACGAGTACGGCTAGCCCTTCCCCGTCTGCTTCTCCTGCCGCAACTGATTCAAGCGCAGCAACGACTACGAATGCTGACGGAAGCCCGTTGCAACTTGGCTCTACGCTGATGACAACAATCAAGTCGATTCAGGAAGCAATCATAAATGAGTTGACTCAACTGCTTTCTCAAACGCAAAGCGCAACCTCAACGCAGCAAGTCCAGGCGGCTTCGACTGATGTTGACGCACAGGGCCCCCTGAACCAGCTAACTAATATTCAATCAACGGTTGCAACAGCCGTCCAGAGCCTCACAAGCGTGCTGGGCAACATGCAATCGACCGCAAGTCAGTTGCAAGGCCAGATAACACAACTCAAAGATTGCGCAAAGGGTGTCGCAAGTGGCACAAGCTCCGTTACTGGCACCGCCTCGACAAGTAGCGGTACGAGTGTGAGTGGTACTGGTGATTGTTCTGGTGTTGACACCAGCTCCACTGCAGCAGATACGGCCACCAATGCACAGTCACAGATGGACAATATCAATGTCATCATGTCGACCATTACCTCAGTTCTTACATCGGCAATCTCCCTTATGACAACGCTCATGTCATCGTTTAGTAGTCTATCTGGCGGCTTGGGTAGTCTGAGCAGCCTCGGCAATATCAGCAGCCTTGGTGACCTAAGCGGCCTGATGGGCAGCGCGAGCAGCCTTGGTAACCTATCGAGTCTGACGGGTGGTCTGGGCAGTCTGACGAGCTTGACGAGCCTTCTAGGTGGTAGTGGCGGCGGTAGTAGCAGTGCTCTTAGCAGCCTGGGTAGCTTAGGTAACCTCAGTAGCCTTGCCGGTAGCGCTGGCAGCATGGGCGGTATCATCAGCTCATTCTCCTCAATTTTCTCGGAACTCGGAATCGCTAACGGCTCATCGACCAGTGGGCTCGGTAGCCTGAGCAGCCTCAGTAGTTTGATGGGAGACATCGGCCCTATCACCCAAGCACTGAGCGCAATCGGCGGCTAGTTACCGCTAAAGTTTGCCAGAATCGCACGGACTTCGTCCGTGCTTTTCGTATGCATGAGTTGATCACGTAATTCGGCTGCATTTTCGAAATCGCGCACATAAATTTTGAAAAAGCGTTTGAGCGGATCAAACTTTCGTGGCATTTGGCCCGAGTATTTATCGTGAAGGTCGAGCTGGAGATTAAGGAGTCCGATAAGTATTCCCCTACGATTTTCTAGAGGCTCGCTTGCCTGTTTTGCAAATGCAAAAGGATTATGAAAAACTCCGCGGCCAATCATCACGCCGTCGACACCGTATTTCTCGACAAGTTCCATTCCTTGTTGGTGATCCTCGATATCACCGTTGATCGTTAGTAATGTCTGCGGTGCAATTTCGTCACGTAGTTGTTTGATGTCAGCAATCAGTTCAAAGTGCGCAGGGACTTTGCTCATTTCCTTTTTGGTACGCAAGTGAATCGTTAGGTTGACGACGTCCTGTTGCAGGATGTGTGTTAGCCAGTCTCGCCATTCATCGACACGGCTATAACCCAATCGTGTTTTGACGCTGACCGGCAGTCCACTCGTTTTTGCTGCAGCAATTATCGCTGCAGCGTTTTCGGGGTTTAATATCATACCTGCTCCGCCACCACTTTTGACGGCTGAGGGATCGGGGCAACCCATATTGATGTCAATGCCATTGTAACCAAGTTCAACGCAGCGCGCCGCGAGCTTTTCCATGGAAACTGGATCGGCGCCCCATAGTTGGGCAACGATCGGGTTTTCATCGTCGGTTTTAACTAACCGTCCACCAATCGCTTTGTCACCAGCATGTGCCCAGCCGGTGGCGTTGGTAAATTCGGTGAACCACACATCTGGTGGTGCGGCAGCGGCCACGACATGGCGAAAAACGACGTCGGTCACTGCCTCCATAGGAGCCAGAACAAAGAACGGTCGTGGTAGGTCATGCCAAAAATTATTCATATCAATTCATTATATCTAAAAGCTGAAACGCCCGCTCTCCGAAATGGAGATGCGGGCGTAAAACAATTGGTCTATTTTCATAGTTTACTCCAGGCGGAGCTGCAGTCAGGGCCCAGCCCCCTTCGTGCAGCTCCGCCGTCGGAGTGTATGGCAGGCTCTAGGCTCGCAGGCAAGCTAGCCCGGCCACCTCTACATTGCAAGTGCAGATTCCATACAACTCTAGCAAGTTTGGGTGGTGACGGCTCACTTTTGAACCGCCACCAGCCCTCGCGACACCCTAGGGGGGGGTGGGCGCCGCAAGTTTTTGCGGGCCTCAGCCCAAGATGCCGTGGCCTTTGCCGACCCCGGGGTTCTTGGCCTCGAGTGCGGTCATCTGGGCCCGGATAGCCTTCTTGGACTTTTCGTCCGGGGCGTCTTTGACGGAGTCACGTAGCTTTCGCCACTGAGACTCTTCGTTGCTTGCCAAACTCATCACTTCCTTCGGTTGAACGGACAATGAAATGCCTGTTGGGCCGGCGTGCAACTGCGAGTCACACACCGGCCCTCGACAGGCAGGTCGGGGTGGCTGGATTTGAACCAACGACCTCGGCATCCCGAATGCACGCGCGCTACCAAGCTGCGCCACACCCCGTACGGAAAGATAGATCTAGACCAATTGTTGAAAAGTACCATAAGGTACGTCCTAACAGATAGTCTCGAACCTCATTCCAATACATTATTGTACTGTATTTTCAGCTGCTCGTCAAGAGGTCCTGCTCAAATGCCAGCATGCCTTTGTAATCCGGCGAGTATTTGCTGGTATCTGGTAAATCCAGCGTTGTGATGTGTCGCCAGATAAAACAGACGAGCTTGCGGAACTCGGCGACTTCATCGTCGTCAAATAGCAAGTCGAGTGCGAGTACATGACCGCCACGGGTCGGTTCAACGAATTGAATAATTCCCCTATTAACGCTATAGCCGGCAAACTCCCGGGAGCTCTCAATTAATAGTTTGTAGAACATTAATTGGTGGCGGTATTTGTGCAGTTTAATCTTTTCGTAGTCGGCCTTGCCTGCCCAACTGCGGGCGGCAGTCCCGGTTTTGTAATCAGTTACGATAAGGGCCTTGTTCGCTCGGTCGATGTCCAGCAGGTCGATCATACCCGTCAGCTTGGCATCATCAATGACGATGCCTTGGTTGGAAAAGTCAGCCTCGGCCTGCTGCGTCGCAGCAAAGCTTGACTGGTGCTGCGACAGGAATGTCTGCAGGCTGTTATTCCCCTTTTGCTGGTACATAGCCAGGTCTGCGTCGTTCAATCTTTGGGCGGAAAGTGCTCTTTCAAAATCGTGTAATATATCCTCGAGTGGTCGCTGGTGCCCAGTTGCCGTCAAATGGTTATGAGTTCTCTGTAGTACCGCATGAATTGCACGACCATACGCAGCCTGGGCTGAACTAGCCGAAGGGAAATGAAGCAAATTATTCATCAGGAAACCATTCGGTCCATCACGCGTCACGTCCAGGAAGTTATTGATGTGCGTGGCACTGAGCTTGTAGTGTTCAAGCGTCGGGGCCAGTAGTCGTTTAATGTCACTATCGGCAAGTGTTACCAACGGTCTGTACCAATCAAGCTGGGCGGCATTCACCGCCGTATCAATCGTGTGTTTTGGCGACCACTCAGTTGCCGATGTACCACTTAGGAAACTTGCCTGCTCCATTTGCTTGTCGCTGTCGTCCTGCAGACTGTAGCTAACAAAAAGCTGGCGCTTGGCACGCGTCATCGCGACAAAAAACAGACGCAGACGCTCGTCGTAGTTGTTGCCAGCCGGTGCGAGAGGTAGATTAGCCGGATATCCAATGAGTGATGATGGGCTGCGAACGCGTTCGCCCCACGTGCTATCAACTGCGCCGACAATGTATACGGTGTCAAATTCCAAACCCTTTGCTTTGTGAGCAGTCATCAGGTTGATGGCATCATCTGGCAGGTCGAGCGCTGGACGCTGAGTGACAATTGACGTCCCGAGTCGACGATGAAGCCGGATGAATTCAATGAAGTCTGGAAGATACGCGACTTCCACGCCTTGGTAATCCAGCAACTTGGCGCGAATCGTCCGTAATGACTCCAGGTACGTCAGGTATTCATCGGGTTGCTCGTCAAGTTTTTGCTTGCTGAAGTAATAATCATACAGTGGTGATACGTAGGCGTCTTCACTTGCTTTACCGATGATCAAATCGAGCATTTGCTCAAGCGCCAACTGATTTACTTTTTGTGCTGTCGTAATCAGCCACGTGTGAATATCCTTGAGCGCACCGTCGCTTTTGTCCATAACTTCCAGCCAGCTAAGGTGTTGTTTGTGCGCCTCAAGCCCCAACTCCCATACCTTTACCGCTGGTACTCCCCATGCCGGGTGAGCCAATAATTCTGGCATCGCCGTATTTGCATGATCATAGTGGCCTTCGAATAGCTCAATCAGAATTTCAGCAACAAGCTGCACGTGTATGATAATCTCCTGCTCGAGAACATTTTTGCGCCGTTCATAGTTGATCTGAATCCCTGCCTGGTGGAGGGACGGTAGCAGGCGCAAGATATCACGATGGTGTCGGGCAAGTACGGCAATTTGACCCGGCGGCACACCTGCCTTTATCTGCTCTTTGATAGACTGAGTCAACCAGCCGCGCTCATCGCCAGCTGTTCGGGCTTGGATGAGTTCGTAGTGACTGCCTTTTTCCATCTTGTTCGCATGCAGACTTTTGTCCAGATCGGGGATGCGCTTTTCCAACCTATCGCTACCCTGCACAATGACCGCCCGCGAGGTATCCAGAATCCGCTGGGTCGAACGATAATTTTCCTTTAGTCGAACCAGCTCTGTTTTTGGATACAGTTCCTGAAACCCAACGATATTGCCAATATCTGCCCCTTGAAAACTAAAAATTGCCTGATCGTCATCACCAACAACCAGGATGTTTGGTTTACTCTCATTCACTGGATTTTCGGTCAAACTCGTTAGTATACGCAGCTGCGCCAAGTTGGTGTCCTGGAATTCGTCGACCATGATGTATTGGTAGCGCTCCTGCAAATTAAAACGCAGATCGGGGATGTGTTCGAGCGCGTGAACGACCTGCAAAATCATATCGTCGAAATCGTACAGGCTGGCCGCTTCCATTTTGGACAGGTACTGATCATAAATAACGGCAACAGCGCGCAGTTTGGACTGGCGTTTGCGCGCAATCAGCACAAAACTGCCCTCTTCGTCCTTTTCAAACCATTTGTTGCGCCATGCAGTCAGCGGCTTGGTCGAATTGTCGTCGCTGGCTTCGATGACAGCCTGCTGCAAACTATCCGCTAGCACGCGACCGAGTGGTGGCGTACCGGGCATTGGGTTTTCTGTTTGCAGTACACGGATCGGTTCAATTTTGGGCGCGATAATTTCCACCGTTTTTTTGCTCATGCGATCGGCAAAGATTGACGCCAGTTGTGATTCGGCGTAGGCAATCGCTTCGTCATTACTATCCAGGATGGCCAGTAGTTCGGCACTCGTCAGACCGCTTTTTTTCAATTCGCTAATTGTTCGGACAGTATCACGCAAGTAGCTGTACTCATCGTTCATCATGACGCCAAGCGGGTTGAGGTAATCCAACTCGTCAAAAATTGATCGCAAAATTTGATAGGTGGACAACTCGTCGGCTGCACGGAACTCTGCCCCACGGTAAAAGTCTGCCCGATGCTGCCCGATGATGTCACTGCAAAAACTATGGAATGTGTAGACCCCAATTTTGTAGGCATTGCGTCCGATAATCTCAGCCAAACGTTTGCGCATTGCGGCGGCTCCACTCTCGGTGAATGTCAGACATAGAATATTTTCGGGCAGGACATCGGTACTACGCAGAATGTTGGCAGCGCGCATGCTCAGCAGCTCGGTCTTGCCAGTGCCCGGACCAGCAATCACCATAATGGGGCCGTCGATTGTATCGACAGCCTTTTTCTGGTCCTCATTCAACTTTTTGTAACGACTCTCAAAGTCCATTACACTAATTATAGCCTATAGAGTGGCTAGATCATCTCCATAAGTTACGCAGCCGCGCTGTAATTTTCTGGCAATGCGCTTTCAGTCCCTCCAAATACGGACGGGAGTGATATAGCAGCAAGCTCATGCATCACCTTTGCGCGCTCGGCTGGTGTCATGGCTTTAAGTCTATCCCCGTGCGCCGCAATCATTGGAATAATAACGCTACCGAGTCGTTCGACGCGGCTGGTGTGAGATTTTCGTCTAATAACACCAGAGTGCGTGCCTTCCTGTACGTTCGTTATCGTGTGTGGAAATTCCGTTGGATCATGTGCCGCCACAACTTCATGGAAAAGACTAAGTCCATCATCTTTATTTCCTGAAAGATACTGGAACTGGTATCGGCGAAGGACGTCTTGTACGGCCTTGCCATATGACCCATCGGTAAGCGGCAAAAACTCCATAACTTGCCTATAGGCACCACGTGGAACAATGTCAAACGATGACGGATAATGCTTAATCGCACTGATTGGCAGATCGAGTGAATCTAGGCTGAATTTATTTCGCGTATGTTCGGCTACCTCTTTGAATGTTGCACCATCGGCGAACATTTGAACTGGATCTTTCAATAAGTCCACGGCCGGACCAAATTCAGGGCTGAACGTCGAGTTGATGCGTTTTACGGTACGAAATAATAATTTACTTATCCGGATCGGATTCAGATGAGCCGGAATTTCGCCGTTTCTGATTTTTTCAGCCATTTGCTCAGGCGACATGCCGCGAAACATTGCCTGAAGTTCAATAACCTCGGGTATGCCATTGATTTGTGACGCTACTCTGAGGTCGTTGTATAGTGAATCAAAGCCGTGCTCTGGACCATACGCCGCAACGCCCTCACCATAATTTGCGCCTCTAGAGTCACCTATGACGATGCCAAAGTCAGCATCCCGTTCGTTATTCCCCATAACGACCGCGCTCAGACGAGGGATTCGTGCATAATTTCGTGAATTAGCCTCGAAGTTACCAGCTCCTTTATTGAGGTTCAATGGTGTACTGGCAAGTGTGACTTCCTCTCCAAATTCCGAAACAGTCTGCATTTGGTGTTGTACAAACCCATTTCTGCGTACCGTCCAGGGTGTCGTCATGAACGCCGAGACATCTGTTACTTGATGTTCACGGGGAATCTTTGCGTGTGTCATACGGTATTGCCAACCATCGACGAATTCTACGCCTTGTTCAAAGTACTGCGTATAAAAATCAGGTCCTTGAATGCCTTTGATTTCTGTCAGCGGTGTTATTGAACGTACACCCATTGCCTGTAGTTCACCGTCGGTTGGAAGATGTGCATGTTCGTCAGGTATAAATCGCTCACCCTTTAATCGCTCTCTCATTTCAGACCTCATCTATGCTGGTGAGAGCAGTATAGTCCTGTCACACAAAATTGTAAAGTATTTCACAATTCAAGGAATAACTCGCCCTTCCACCCCTGTATCGAGGTAAATTCGATACAGAGTTTCCTGCCCCTAAAGCCCATGCTACGCATGGTAGCTGCGCCGCCCTTCTACCCCTGTCGTGCTATACTTGGCTACAGATGAACGATATGATCTATGATGATTTAGCGTTGGAGCAAAATGCCAAAACAAAGTTTGGTATAGAGCTCGATATTGATCAGGTTATCGCCCGCCAGATACCACTCAGTCATACTGCGGCCGCAACCATTTATTTGACCAAGAAAAAGCAGTTGTATGCCTATATCTCGGCACAGTCCAACCTAAACCTGGGAGATGTCAAAAAATTCGTTGCCCGTATGGGACTCAAGCCCGAAACCTACCTGCCGCCAATCGGCCAGCCTGATTACTTTGATGAAGTCGGAAAAGCTCATTTCAAGGCGGTTTTCCCTGGGCGTGCTCACATTGTACCGACGGATCTTGTCTATTACCGGACCTTAGCGCTCTATAACCCTGCGCTGATTCAGATTAGCGAAGTAGAGGGTGGCGAAATCCGTCAATTCGACACCGACGCCCATAGTAATTGGCGACCAGCGGTCAAATTCACCTATCGTCGTATCAAAACGAGTTAGTGTACCCTGGTAACGTTGTGCTGTTGTAGGCTTCATACGACACGCCGCGAAGCGTCGTACCATGGGTCAGGTAGTATGTCGTACTTTCAGTTTTCTTTGCGACTGGGGTTGCCTGAGATGTACCCGGGTTATTGGGTTTTACAAGATTCGTATAACCGATATAACCTACAGCACCGACTATGACGAGAACAACAACCACTGCCAGCGCTTCAAATAGTGAGAAACCATTTTGTGAAGAATGTATTTGTTTCATAACCACTCCTACAGGGATGCCTTATAAAGTTGATAGTAGTACTGCTGACCGAGAATGTTTGGGTGGTAACCGCCAGCTGAAGGGTTGTCGTTGGGCCCATTAATAGCGCGATTGAGGCTCGTTGAACAGGCATCACGAGAGTGGCCATTGTCGAGCTGCATAAATGGCGAATCGGTTGCCAGGGGATCGACATATTTGATGTCGCGACCACTGCTTTTTGCAAACGCCTCGACGTTTGATTTAATAGTGTTATTTTCGAGGAGCTGCATGTCGTCCCAGACTTTCTGCTCACCACTCGACAGAAATGCACAGGTTTCATTTGGCCGACCTGGTCCGGGTAAAATGTACGGGTAGCCAGCCCAGCGTACTTTGGCTACCTTCGACTTGCTCGTAATGGAGGTCAGGATGTTATTGATTTCTGAAGGAACATTATTGATGATGACACTTTTCATATTGGCGGCAGCTGCGAGGTATGTCGGGTCATTTCCTGAACAATCGTTAACATTACCGAGTTGATTCATGATACAGGCCTGTAGTAACCACATGAGCCCAGCGTCGTTGCCGGTCATTGTCATTGTGACGAGTTGTATATCTGAATAAACATATTTGTCTTGTGGCGGTTCCCCGAATTGGCCTGCCGATAGGACATTAGTCGAGTTAGCGCCACCACAACTGACATCAGTCAGCGCATAGCCGAGATTACTTGCGAGCAAGTACTGGGCGGCATTCTTGTTACGGAAACACTGGTTGGTTCCGTATACGGTACTCGTGAAATATGACGATGTGTCGACTGTCGGATTTGTTGGCGTACGGTCAGACCCAGCGCCGGAGCTATAGGAATCCCCTATTGCCACATACAGCGGTCCGCTTGGATTACCGCCGGTCGTGACTGTACCACCAGGATTAGCTGCGCTGCCCGGAGGTGTAGATGGTGTTACAGATGGCGAAGTGCTAGGAGA